>WJIL01000125.1 GCA_014730275.1 Candidatus Lokiarchaeota archaeon
GCCCAGTATTGTGTGTAGCCAAGCTGGTCCCACGACATGGGATCTTCAGGGTCCATCTCTACTACTTCTTTGTAGACCTGTATTGCCTCATCATATCTCTCGTTGTTTGCGTAGCCTCTCGCAAGAGATCGTCTTGCAGAGATTGAATCGGGTTTCAACTTCAGAATGTGCTCAACGACATTCTCTAGGTCATAGAGTCTATCCATTTGTACGAGGACATAAGCTAGGCAATCCCAAGAATCTACATTGGCAGGTTCTCTTACTAGAACTGTATCCACTAGATATGATTCTGCTTTGTAGGGCTTTCCATCGACTTCGTAGCTCATAGCATTAACAATAGAAGCCTCAGTATCATATCGTTCTGGGTACTTTTCTGCCAACTCGAACAGGGTTACTCTTGTGTCGTATCCCTGCCCTCCTGCGAGATGATTCTTGGCCTTCTCAAGGAGTGCGTCACCTTTGCGTCGTTTCTTCTTGGACATTCTATCACCAATATGGAATTTCATTGGTTTTATCTCCAAGAACTCTAAATAAGCACATATTCAAAATCAGGTAATGAAGTAGAATGACCTCGATTGAGAATAAGCCTCAGTATGGAGGGGAGATCCTTTTGTTTTAAATGCACAATGATGGCGCATCATCATTCCAGTTATGCTAGTGCTTCAAGAGATGAATACATTGAAAGATTAGCTCCGTAACAGATTCTATTCAAAAATTGGTAGTATCGATTATCAAGTCGTAAATGGACCAATCTTCCAAATCGATATCATACAAATCGATGAAGGTTTGGCGTTCTTCTTTTTCACGCTGGATAGTTTCTTTCTTCGCATTTCGAGAAGAGAGACCATCCCGATTGGCTATGCGTTCAACCCGAATATCTAGTGGGGCCTTTAGGAGGACTTTCAAATCTGCGTAATCTCCCGCCATCGAGTCAGCTAACCGGCCCTCAATAACACAATTTCCATTCATGGCGATTTTTCGAAGACGATTATCTAGTTGTTCCTTCATTTCGGTACTGATTCCAAGTATCTTATTGAATTCTGCAATTGGTATTCCCGTTCGTTTCGCTGCCTTCCGGAACTCATCACCTGCCGAGAAATGACTCGATTCCAAACGATTAGCGAGACGCCTTGAGACTGAGCTCGTTCCAGTTTCATGGGATCCGTTACAGTAATGCAATAATCCTCATTCCTACCCCGAGTCAAAATTATCACACGATGTCAATAGCTTCATCTGCGTTAAAGGTTCAATATGTCTAAGATGGTCTTCTCTCGTCCGAACATTCATATGAGTCTCGATAGAACAGACAGATTGGGGGCGTGAATAGCAGATGCCGCTTGAATTTCATAATAATTCGATTGTCCTCAGTGGAAGTACGGGCACAAAACTAAAGACGGGGATTCTAACCAAGTACTACAAATTCTGGTCAGAAGTGACTGCGGGAGGTAGAAGCCGAGGATTCCGGTTCAATAATTTCATTGGGGATATGAATTCCGGAACGGGCAAAGTGTACATAGAGGATGAGGACATAGAAATTCTGGGCTCAGCCGGGCATGCGCTTGAATTAAGATACGGCTCCAGCGGAAATACCCTTCCGAACATAGCAATACATCTTGTAGAAAGAGATGATGAGTGCAGAAAAAGGCTTCTGCAAGTCGTTAAAAAGGAATGGCCTGAAGTTAACTTTTCTAGAGACAACGAAGGATATTACATATCTGAGGATGGGATGTCTCATCTGTACTCCTCAGCATCCAAATTTCTCAAGTATTCTGAGAGAGGACAAGTTGCAGGAATAGGCCTCTTCTTCTTCGACCCGCTTCTAGCTACCGACTGGGGGGTTGTAGAACAGATTGCTGAAGCTCGAATTCAAGAGCCCTATCAGACAGGAACGGAGTTTCTTGTATTCTTCTTTACCTCTGACTGGGTGAAAGGAAGAACGAATTTCGCGCCGCTTCCAAGAACTCGTGATGAAAATGAATGGGGCAAGGAGCAGAAAGAAAGCGTCGAGAAAGCAGATGAAGCCTTTGGCGATAGATCGTGGCTTGATGTGATGGCTAGTAGGGCGAATGATGAAGAACTGCAGGAACAACTTGTGACTTTGTACAAAGAAAAACTTAGAAAATGGTTCCGATTCGTACTGCCGCTTCCTTTTGTCCCCAAGGAAAACCAGCTCTATCATGTTTTCTGCTGTTCAAATTATTATCTTGGTATGAGAGTGGTCGCTTCATTCTACGGAGAAAGAACCACTGATTTCGGCCTTCAATCTGATAACTCAATCACAACGGAACGTTTCAAACAGGAGCATCCCAATCTTTTCAGTGGGCTGAAGGGGCGAGCAAAACCCGTCGAATGGAGAATTCTGTGGCAGATTATGAGAAATCACATTGGTGGAATATGTGATGAAGAGTGTAGAACAATCAATGAAATTGCCGAAGATAAAGATAGCAATGTAACAGATGTGTTGGATTGGCTTCTTGCAGAGGGCTATCTCAAAGAAGTCGAACCCCCCGGATGGCCATGGGATGGTGACCAATTTTCAATATACGAGATTGATTGGGAAACGACAGACAGAAGATTAGGTGTAAATGAGCCTGTTCCTCCAACTCCTCTCAAACCGGATGAGTGAAAGGAGTTCGTATTTAGAGTATGCAATTACAGACCTGTTTTGTAAAGTCTCTTTCAAGCTTATCGAACATATCCAGAGTTTCCTTGCATAGTCCAACCTTCTTTAGGCTCATGTAATCCTCGATACACTCGAGTACCCAGTGGTACATCTCCTCACGAAGGTCATCGTTGGTCTTCTTACCCCAGCCGGTATTTTCACCATTCAGGTATTTCGTCCATGAATCATCTTTGATATTGTTGAGTGTCGATTGTAGACCTCTTAGAGTTCCTAGTGTTATTCGATTCGGAGTGAAGTGGGTGAATATTTGATCAACCAGCTTCTCATAATGTGTCTTCCAGTCAGGCACGGGAACCATAGGATCTATCCTAACACGAACCCCCCAGCCGGCATCAGAAAGGCATGATGCCGCAAAAATCCGTTTGCTTACAGGAGGGGCCTTTTCCCATTTCTTTGAGACTGTTGGGGCATTGAGACTGAAGCTTACTACAGCTTGACTGTGGTCGTCAATTTCCAGTAGCTTATCAACATACCCCGATTTGGTGACGAATAGTACCTTGTGTCTATTCTGCTGCTGAAAAATGTCAACAATCCATTTTGAGAATGGGTTGTCATTTCTTTCATCCATTAGAGAGTCACAGAGTTCACCTGTATTGAACAGCTCTGGTTTTGATGTTTCAACCAGAGCTGACAACACATGACGCATTATTTTCTTGCGAGGCTTCGTTTTAGGTGCGGTTCTGTCAGGCAACATGCGGAGTGTTCCTTTCAAAAAACACCAAGCGCAGTCATAGGGACATCCATAGCCCCATTTCAGTTCTAGGAAATGTGGACAGACCACATCATTTGGTTCCTCAGGGAAAGGGGTCAGTTCAAACCTCTTAATGATTGAAGCATCGCTTATTCTCTTCAATCTTTTTTCGGTGGATCCATCTAGAAGCTTGTAGTCCTTGAACTTGGCCATCAATGGTCTAAATTCCGGGTCGTAGTTCCAAACAGCATCAACATTGACTTCGTTGTAAGCTGCTGTGGTACTTTCAACCATTACGAACAACCAGCCTGAATCGCCTTTGGCACATACCTCTATCCTCTCCGTCGCATATATCCACCACAAATTGCTCTAATGGGCAGCATATTGGAGAATCTCTCATACGACCTATAACAATTGTCCCCATATCCATGAGGCACCATTCCTTTTGTTTTGGAAGGATTGAACCAATTGCTTCTTGAGCAAAGGTATTCATTCAACTAATCCAATCTGTGAGCGGTCTTTGCGTCCCCTTGTACACTTCCACCAGATTCATGAGGGTTTCATCAGTTATGCCATCCAGCCGGTCTCGAAGCTCACGTACTGGATTTAACCAAGGTGAGCCACTACGTGTCTTTCTTGTAGCGATAAGAATACGATATTGTCCCCCGCCCTTCATGGATATTTGAAATTCCACAATTTCGCTCCTATGTTCCTGTAATCTGTTGAGATAGAAATCATAGAGCCATTCTGCAGATGAATCTTCGGGCACATTTCTCCAAGAAGTGTCTCCGAAGAAGCAATCAAGTCGCTCTCCCGATTTCTTTCTGCCTTTTCCTGATGTACCATGGTAACCTCTAGCGAAACGTGCAACGCCAGACCAAGGATAGTTGATAATGAAATCACCAGGTAGTTGGAAAAGCTTCTCCATAGTAGACCAATGTACTTGAGTACCTTCAGGATCAAGAAATGTCAGAAAGAGCGATTTCTTTGGTTTCATAACTCGTGCAATCTCGGACATAACCTCTGCTGAGTTGCAATCAGCGCAGAGGGTTTTACAGTCTAAGATTTTTTCAAGACTCAAGCAGCATTCCTCGTCTTTGTCAACAAGTACCATTTTGTCAAATGCTTTTGACCTCCCGTCCTTAGTAACTCTTGGGGCATGTTTTGCAATTAGAGGGGACCCGGCAATATACAAATCCAAATCCTCTAAATAATTAATTCCAGGGCCTGCTAAGAGGTCAATATAGACAACATTTGATTTGTGTTTCTTTGCTACATTGGTGAATATGTCAACATAGTATGCGTGAATCAGTAGCTTCCAAAATGCCCAGAGGCCTTTGTCATATGTCTTGGAATTGCTTTTGTTGCAAACGTTCCTGTATTTCTCTTTACTGCCCGCAAGTCGTATTACCTTGTCCTTCAACCAATCAAAGTCATCCAAGATTATGCCCTCATCTTGTAGTTGATTCTGGAGTCGCGAATATAAAATGTATTTCATAAGTAGTAATTTGTAGTCCATATTTTCACACAATAGTCAATTAAGATTGGAAAATTCACAGACTGAAGCAGTCAACTCTAGTAAACCCCATAGTAAAGTAATTTCCCAGATGGACAAGATTTATTGGTTCTTAAGAAATAAGCAAGAGTAAGGGGGAGTGAAATGAACCCGATACTAGAAAGAAGGAGAACCTGGCTTGACGCAAATCCAGAGATATTCCAAAGTACCGTGAATGATTTAGAAGATCTGGGATATACTCCTTTGTTTAGAACCGCACAGAGAAAAGCATTTGATATTTTTGGCATTGAGGAGGACGTCAGCCCACCAAGACATACATCGTATAGGTCAAGGGACCGAAGAATATTCGATGCAGAGGCATTTACTTGGACTGAATCCAAAGCAATTTTGCTGGCAGCGATAGGTTCTTTGAAAGAAAAGGGATTATTTCTAGAGATTGGTTTTGCCGGTGACAAATCTGAGAGAACTAAGCTAGAGGATTTCCAGAGTGCAATTACTAATATCATTGATAATACTAAACTAGATACTGAATGGGAAATCATTCAAGCAACAAGCCGTGGGTTTGACGGTTTATTGAAAGATAAAAAGAAGAATTGCATGGTGGCTACTGAAATACCCGAAGAGCACTTCTCTGTTAGCGCCGTACTCGAAGACAAAGCAGTTAGAGATTTGGCAACCCTCGTAAAACGAGCGGGGGGTATCCTTGCAGCTGATATCAAAGATGCAACAGAGAAGAAGCAATCCCAAGAAGCACTTAATTCGCTAACATCTTTAGGCTTGTTATCGCAGGAATATGTGGTGATTTGCAGAAATACATCCCGGCAGACAAACCGTGTGAAAACAAAAGAAGCTATTGAAGAAATGGAGAAACTTGGAGTGCTTTGCTCCTGTGGTCGACCAATTTCAGAAGAGAGAATCGAGAAGCTATATGCCCCTACCAATTTCATGTCCAAGATGTTGAACCAGAGTTATTGGATGACTGTCCGCTTGGTACATTCCTTGATGGAGCAAGGCATTTCAAGAGATCGTATTCTTCTGAACCTACACGATGGGCCTGAAGAAATAGACGCTTTTGCAGATGTAGACGGAAAACTGCTTATGTTTGAGCTAAAAGATAGTGAATTTTCGATGGGGCATGCATATCCGTTCGGAGGACGCATTGGTCTCTATCAACCTTACAGCGCAATTGTTGTGTCTACAGACGGAGTTTCGCCCGATGTCAAGGATTATTTCGAAAAAGTAGAACCTGATTCGGAAATCATCTATATTGGAAATCTGAAGAGTCTAGACGCAGATATCGGCAAAACGGTTTCTGAAGTTCGAGCAGTCGCTATTGGTCAGATGATTTCCTACTTCACTCAAACAAGTTTTCAGATTCCACCACCTCCTTTGCTTCTTGCTAAGAAGCTAGATATAGATCTCAGAAATATTTCATTCAGAGGAGTCAGAAGAGGATGGATGGGTTTCGAATCAGAGTGGTATATGTAGCAAACCGTTTCATAGGATGTTAAAGGATGTGAAAAGATGGTATATGTCATAATTTACGGTCTTGTCGAAAGCAGCCATGGCTTCTCGGAGATTTCTTCCCAAATCGTGACAACTCTAGGTGTTGCACCAGTCATACTTTCGGTCTGATTTACAAATGCGCTGGACTAGATTTGGTCTTGGGACCCAGAATCGTTAGATGCTAAACACTGATCGTATGCGTTCCTCATCAGCAACAACGTCCTCGGTAAGTAGAGCCATGAAACCTGTGGGTCTCAAGTCGAAATCCATGGGTTTCCTAAGGCTATGATTTAGTATCAAATTCAAGTCCTCAGCCTTGGATAACAGAACTCCATGGATATCGGTCTCTAGTTTGAGTTCATCAATGGCGGCATCTTTGGATTCAGGAAATGCACTACTCACAATTGCCAGAGTTCAATATAGGGTGGGATGTAGATTTGGGATGACGTACAAACTTAATATCACTCAGCTGAATATACCACTCGATTTTAACCCGGTATAGCAGAGAAGAAATGGGGTGAGTAGAACGAACGATGAACCAAAACACAGAATATATGAACAAAAGGAACTAGCGCGAAGGAACTTCACTGCGATTTCTGTTTTCTATGGATTCATATTCATTTTTGTCGGATCTCTTTCTACGCTTTCTATTTACATAGCAGAAAACGAACCGACGCTCTCTTTAGCAATGTATTTTTACGTGCTACTAATCGGCATTGTGCAAGCTGCTATTGGCTGGGCAATCTATGTTGAATCTAAGAAAGCTGACATCACAGAGTTGGCTAGGTATGGGCTTATTGCATTTATTTCGATAATGCCCGGCTTCTATATTGCCATACTTGGAGGGATACTATCACTACCAGACATGGTTGATATAGTCGGCTTTGCAATCTACGTTGTTGCATTATTCATTGTGGGTTATTTTGCTGGGACGAGAACGCCTGACTAATCAAAACCTCTATAATCAGATTAAGGTTTTCGCCTTTTCAGAAGAGGCTTTATAGCTTGACCTCCATTTCAATGGTGGTTCATTCATCAGAGAAACAACTTGACTGTAAATCGTCCCAAAATTCTTTAGTGTTTTCGATACTATACATTTCAAATCAAAGGAGGGAGAAAATCAAATGAAGAAGGATGACAGAAATAATCGTTCTAGGCAGCTAAACGACCAAGATCCAGAATACTGGAAGAGTAGAGGTCATTCTGAAAAGGTTGCAGCGAATGACGCGAAAACTACAACACAAGCAAATCAAGAAAAGGATTGAGTATACGAGAAATTTCAAGAGTTAGTACTGGGAATTTGGATTTGTTATGGATTTCATGAGTATTTGTGTATCCCAGGATTTGAGCATTGATACTGTTTGTTTCATAATATTGTGATTTGTGTCAATAATTAGTATAGTCTAGCTAGGCGGATAGAGAAATACTGTGGATAACTGATCCGTCTAGCATCTCTTTTTTATCAGACGGATTCAGCTGGCAGATTAAATCTTGTCAGAAAGACAACTCTACTAAAATAAAATAGATGCTGAGGATGGAGGTACTGTTTCTTGAGGTTCCGCTCAAATCTTGGCAACTCTACGTGTGCACGAGTCATACTTCATGTCTGTTAATGCCAGTTCCTAGGGGAGCTAAAATGCTGGCCTGATGAAGGAATCTCTGAGGGTTCATATGAGGAATGCCAAGAATACAGAGCTGCAACGATTGCTGATAGAAATACTCGAACAAGATGATGGCAGGTTCGGGATGCCTCTTTTGGCTGCTAGACAACAGCTCATTGCCAAGGCTAGAAAACGCAAAATTGAATGCAATCAGAAAACAGCAGATGAAACGATTCTGCAGGCCTTGGACGATTGGACCGTGGACAAAGCATTGGCTCCAGTTCCTATCCAGATCGAGGAGGAACTCAATCTCGAGCCACCTGGGCCGTTTTGGCACCTCAAAATCCTAACCCCAGAAGAACAGGGGAGGTACAAGTCTCTCGCACCAGTGGAGAAAGCACTGATTCGATTGCTGAGAAAGCAAGATGAACCTGGGAGACGAGGAGAGATTCCTGTCGAAGAAGCTGAGAAGCAGCTGGCCGAACAAGGATTCACAGACATTCCCGAATTCATGTGGGTGAATGAGATAGTCCATGATTTCTTCGGGTTCCGTGATGGCAAAGATGCTAGATGGTATGGAATTGTAAATGAATACTGGAAGACTGAGGAATTCAAAGAGCACGAGCAGAGAATGCTAGATGAGTCACTAGAGAAACAAAGGCAATACATCCAACTCATGGAGGATCTAGAAGAAGAATCTAGACAACGAAGAAAACGTGAAGAAAAGGAATCTCACAAAAAGAACAGAGCAAAGAAACCTAAACAATCACAGAATAACAATTCTGGGGCATCAAAGACTAACCCGTGTAATCCGGAATGGCTTCGAGCTCATCTTGTTCAGATAGTTGAGGAATTGAGTTGGAGAGATGGCGCACCCCTCCCGGTTGTTGAAAGACGACTCTTAGCCAAGAGTGAAGATGAAGGAATGAATTGCGGAGTCGAAGACATACAAAGCGTTATTCAGAGGACGTTGGACGACTGGACATTAGAAAAAACAATATCTGAAATCCCGTCAGCTATTCAGGATTCACTCGGTTATTCCTCATACAAGCTCGTTTGGCATTTGAAGATCATGTCAGAAGAAAGAGCACAAGAGTATAGGAATCTTGAACCTGTCGAGATAGCTTTGATCCGAATTCTTCAAAATCAAAACGAACCAGACTCTATTGGTAGTATTTCCGTATCTGAAGCTGAAAGGCGTCTTTCTGAGCAAGGATTTGAGGATATACCCGAATTCATGCTGATAAAGGACATCGTTGAAGAATTCTTCAAACTCGATGACGGAGAAATGGTGCGCTGGTATGGATTGATTGAAGAGTTTGTTAAGACTGAGGAATACAAGAAGCAGGAGCAGAAGATGATAGAGGCGTCAATGGAAAAAGAATATCGATACATCCAA
The DNA here is from genome assembly GCA_014730275.1 of Candidatus Lokiarchaeota archaeon. NCBI lineage: Archaea > Promethearchaeati > Promethearchaeota > Promethearchaeota archaeon. The sequence continues at coordinate 9,397 of WJIL01000125.1, forward strand.
CTCATGGAGGATTTGGAGGAGGAGTCAAGGCAACGAAGAAAACGTGAAGAAAGAATAGCCAAACAACAAGAAATCAAAGAAAAGAAACTCAAACAACAGAAGATAAGAAAGTCTAGGACGGTAGAACCAAAGCCCTGCAACCAGGATTGGCTCCGAACACACCTGATTCAGACTGTTGAGGAGGTGGGCGAAGGGCGCAGTGCCCCACTGGTGGTAGTTCAACAAGAACTCATCAAGACAGCACAAGATGAAAGGATAAGATGTAGCCTGAGAGACATCCACCACACTATCGAATCAGTCCTTGATGAGTGGATACTGGACAAGACAGTTATCGAACCTTCTGAATATATGCTCGATTCACTTGGATATTGTGCAAGCGAAGTGGTCTGGGGCCTGAAAATCCTATCAGATGATGAGATTGAGAGATACCGCAACCTCAAGCCGATCGTGAAAGAACTGATTAGCCTGTTACGGGAACGGGATGATCCAAGGACCCTCGGTATGATGCCGGTGTCTGAAGCTCATAGATTGCTTTCCAAGCGCGGTTTTGATGACATACCAGAACTGATCTGCGAAGAGGGAATCATTCAGGAAAATCATGTAGCATTCGATGGTGAGGAAGTGCCCGCTTACGAAATAGTCCAGCACTATTGTTGAAAACAAGGGCCGTGACCAAGTGGCCTTCTGAAAGAAGCAAGCGAGAGTCATTCATCACTCAGTACTCATGAACTATCTTGAAGCCAAATCAATGAGAAATGAACAAAGATATGGCGCATCATCTCCGCCTTCTTTGAAACTGCATTTCTAAAATAAAAAAGATGCTGAGGATGGAGGTACTGTTTCTGAGGTTCCGCTCAAATCTTGACAACTCTAGGTGTTGCAGAGCTATATTTTCGGTCTGCTCGGCTTGGACATTAGTAGCGGTGAGCTGAATACCCAGCCAGAATAGATATTTAGAACAATAAGCTCATTGCTTGTTGTTGACTACGGAGCAAGAAAGCCATATTCTGGCAAGACCTCTAATCTATATCTATTGCTCTAGTGGATTCAACCACTGTCTGTCAGGTTTCGCAATTTGCCGCGCATTACTGTAGGCCATGGAGAGTGAAAGAACCGTTGTTGCACGATACCTGTCTCCGCCATGATCAACAACTAGTGCCAAATCCGCTTTTGCAGCGCTTCTTATGCACAATGGCAATAAGAGCTGAATCTTGCTTCCGTAATATTGGGGAACAGCGGCTTTGTAGCTTCGCATCACACGTTTCTTTGCATGCCTAATAGCGCCGTCCAGTAACATCGATAGTGTGTGATCGTCATGTTCTTGTAGTTCGGGCGGGAATCTATCTCTGTGCTCGTTTAGTATGTGCTCCTTGTTAACGACCAAATCCATACGCGTATCATAAACTAGAAACTTCGGATCATCGAAGTAGTTCGCTCTCTCTGGAAGGGACTTGAATTTCGTTAGCCAATACTCTCCCTCTCGTAGCCAATTGAAGAATCGCCAAGGTGACGCCTCCTCTACTCTGTTCTTGACAAAATATGCAAATATCTCTTCTTGCAACGGGGTAACCAACCCAGTATTGAAACATGCAAAATCACCCTCATCAGTAGATGAATAGGCAATCTTGTCCTCTTCTACCAGACGTTTGAATGTATATTTAAGATAGTGGAAAAGTACTGGGTGGGTCCACTCCTCTAGCGCTTCCGAGGATGACCAATCTTCAGGTTCAGCCATATCAGCCAAGTTTCGAAGCGCTTCATCTCTTTCGTGAAAATAGGCAAAATCAAACAAATCTTCTTCGGATTCTCCGTTCATATACGATCTCACCGCTCCTTTGAGTATCTACATAATTGAGAGTACTTAATTGTTCCTCCTATGTTTCCCAGCGACTAATGCCCCCTCAACGATATTCCATTTGGAGTATGAATAGATGCTCCAATCGAGTATAGATACAACCGTTAGAAAGATGGTTGGGGACAATAGGTGAGAGATGGAGGGAGGTGGAGGTACCGCTTCTCAAAGATTTTCATGAAATAAGGGCAAACATCAAGGAATCTACGTGATTCTATTGTGGGTCTTTGTCCTTTTCAGCTGAAACCCCCTGAAGTATCTGTCTCGCTTTCTTCGAATACAGATAGCCTGGTTTTACGGCCATAACACCTTGAATCTCCTTTAGTATTCCATCAAAAAGGGGATAATCGCGGTATCTAAGGAGATTGAATGCTACTTTTTCAACATCTAGATGGGGAGATTCCATCATCACCTTTCGAATTACACGCTGTAATTCAGAAGCTAGAATGTTGTCGCTGATTTCTAGAATAAGGGGGCATATCCTGTCAGTTCCTTTATCTACATACTTACTGGGCATAACCTTCCATCGACAGGATGATTTGAAGACTTTCTCCGGGGATATCAAATCTCTTTCTGCTGCTTTGTAAAGGCAGAGAATTACATTTCGAATTAGAACACGGTTGCTGAGATCTGGGAAATTACAATTGCTTTGGAATTCATCAGTTCTATCATTAAATCAAACTGCTCAAACCGGGTTCTAGGATATACACCTATGTTTGGTCGCCAAAAAGCACAATCAAATACGTGAGATTAATTTCAATAATCAAAATAGCGGCCAACTCTCTGCAACATTCTTAATCCCTATTTGATGGATCATGGATTAGTTATACGCAGAGTAGAATTCGTTGAGCATATCTGTACCCACAAAGAAGAATTATGAATATGTAATTTGTATATCCCTCTAGTGGGATTACCTAATGCGTAGGGTGCACATTATATCCGCACTATGTACGGTACTAATAATCACTGGCACGAGCTACATTCCTATTCATTTTGAGCTGAAGCAATGGCCAACAACATCAGATTTTGAGCTGGCCCAAGATGAAGATTCGTATATGAGCTTATCAAAAGAACATCTTGTAATCCTTTCTTCCAGTGTCAGAGAGCTTGGGATAACTCTAACGAATATCGACAATGCTCCACACAATCTTAGCGTCAACTTGGCGACGGCAAACCAGCAGCTAGGTTTCATTTTCAATGGGGAAGAGATAGAACCAGTTGATGAATCGGATGACATTCTTGTATACAGGATCCCCCACATATGCACTAATGCCATTCCAAATAGAACAACGAGTCTAAGCGTCGATGTGCTCGGAGAACTGCAACGCGGTGTTGTTTATACCCTAAGCAAGTTCACTATTCAGCTTGAAAGAGATGATATCGTAATCGAAGAGAAGAATGTTGATGCGTTCATTACCCAAGGTTTCGAGAAAATATCTAGGTATGAGCTCAACAGCACAGGAGAATTCGCACCCGATGCCCTCTACAACTTCAGTAATAATCCTCTTTTGGCATCAACGAGTGGAAGGCTCAAGATTGAAGTGAATAACTCTGACGAGATTCTACATAGCTATGAAATTGTAATAAACGACAAAGCGAGGCAGTTACGAGTATTCAAAGGTGAAGAAGAAGTTATTCCACTGCAACAAGAGGAGGGGAATGTCTTCAGAATACATTTGGGCAATATACAGGTTAGAGACGTCATACCTCTTACTCTTAGTGCTTCCCAACTACGAGGAATAACATGGTCAAGGTACATGATTGAGCTTTCACTTGTTGTTGATAACAGTACCATGCATCAATCCTCTGCAATTGGTGTTGATGTGGGTAATGCGGCACCAGAAGACATCATAATCGAAGAATTGACACTAGAGAGATTAGATGATGATAGTATCAAAGCTACTCTACGTTTGAACGAGGAGGGAAGGGGTTTTGGACTTTTCGGAATCACTTTTGAAGGAAGCCAAGCTTTGGCAGTTTTAGGTTGGGCTGGACCTCGCATCGCTAGTGTTCTACTAACAAGGGGAGTATTCCCGCGACTCTTTGAGTCGTCCACTGCAGCAAGTATTGAAGCTGGGATTGCAGGCTTCCTAATATCAACGGGAATAGGACTCATAATAGAAGCAGTTATTGTATCGCCTGATAATCCTATCTTAGGATTGGTTTTGGCGATAGCCGGTGCTGCATTGATTATGGTTGGAATTGTTTGTATCTTCTTTAAGAATCAGAATAAGCAGGACATAGAAATTCCCTACTAGGCCATGTCTAATGTGTTAATGCCAATATTTTGTAAAACTTCATTTGCCAATCAATAATGTAGAAATGCTGAAGATGGAGGTACAGTTTCTCTGAGGTTCCGCTCAAATCTTGGCAACTCTAGGTTTCCCAAGATGAACTCGGGAAGAAGTTTCATGAAGGGGGTGCGTCGAAATAGAACATGGTCCGAAGAGCTTCTTGAAATACAAAAGCTCAAGAGTATGACCCGTCTAATGGAACAGACGGAGGGTAGAATCCTATGAATGATTCAGAGAATCTCTTTGAACAGACATTAGAAAGGGCAACAATGAAACCTCCAGTTAGTCAGAAAGCCACTTCCAAAATTGTAGATGAGATATCTTCTCACAAGGGCATTGTGAGATTGTTTCATCTAATACGAGAATCTCCACATTTGGCAAAACTGCTTTTCCTCCATCCTCTTGACCTCTTTGGAAAAGAGGGGAGGTATCAAGCTCCCTATTTGTACTACGGGCAAATCTCCACAGACACGCAGAAAGATAGCAATATTTCGCGGGCATTGAAATTATTGCGGATAGACCGTGAGGCGACCAGTAGCTTGGCCTTAGCCACACGCCTCAAAAAGATGGGAATTGATGAAGAGAGACAAGAAACGATAGGATCTGATATCATAGATGCCGTTATCTACATACTTGTCATGATTTTCAAAGTTAGTCCAACGCTACGTGAATTAGTAGAATCTGAAAACTTCAGCTATCCACTTATGAAATCAACAATCAAGAACTACGCTAATCTGATTGATGAAGAGGAGCTAGAGCAGGCTATGGAATCCATCTTTTCAGAAGAATCAGCAGACCCCGAATTCATAGACCTGATAGAGCGTCTGATATTGAGTGTCGTCCCGCTCATCACAGGAAAATCTCTGGAGTTTATTGAAATGGGCAGAACATCTCAATCACAGATTACACTGGCCTATCATCAGATAGCAATATCCTTCGTAGACGATTTGCTAACAAAGACATCCATATCTTTTGAGGAATATGGTGAAATTGTTAAACAACTCTACATGTTTGGGTTAATCAAAAACAGAAATACCATCTTCTGGTGTGAGAAATGCATGGAGGATCGTATCAGTTACAATGAGCGACATGGTCATATTTCTCCATCGAAGATGTCAGAGAGAACATGTCCAGATTGCGGCGAATCTGAGTCTTTCAGTGCTGTGTTCGAAGTTGACCTAGCTTTATTGGATGCAATATTCAGTCGGGATCATCTTCTCGGTGTTTTCGTTGGTTGGATTCTCAAGAAAGAAGGCATTGATGCTGAGATTAATACTCATGTAGATGACAGAGAGGTTGATTTCTTGACAGATACTGCATTGATTGAATGCAAGACTTTCAGAGTAGGAGGACGTGAGGAGACTCCCCGACAGAATTTAGAACAGGTCCTTGTGCAGATGCAGAAACAGGTTGCGGCACTTGAGGAAGATGAGAGAACTATGGAGAATGTTATGCTAGTCTGCAATCAACCTGATATCAGGAAGGAGTTATCCAATATCGCCGGAAAAGCGAAGTCGTTTTATGATGAATACTGTCCCGAAGTCTTTTCTTACGAGGAAATAGATGAAATGGTCGAATCTCTGCGATAATTCCTTTCATATCTTGCCTTTGAAGCCGCTAGGTACTGCCTCTTAGTTGTAACCAATATCGAGCTATTGATTCGAGATGATATGTCGTGGAAAGTCAATCTGATATTTCCGTGTTTTCTGTAAGATAATCCCATATTGTAATGATTGATCCATTTTCTTCTCTTGGGTATGCGTCAACTGGATGCCCATCTTCGTCGTAGATAACAAGTGAGGGCACGCCTTCTCCGAAGTTCATGGCCGGGTTGCGATTGCTTCCATATACTCTTCGAATCGCTGAACGTTTGATTACTGATACCTTGATGACATCGCCATAGGCGTCGAATCGCTGTGTATCGTTCCAAACAGCTGTGTCAATCATCTCTAGGGACCTATCATCTTTCAACTTTTCAATAATTCTTTGAGATTCCTGAATATTCTTGTTTTGTTGACATCGAATGGGATGGTTTTCTGAACTGTAGAAATATTTTAACAAATAGTTAACCCCTTTGTCATATGGGTATGTTGTTTATTTAAATATATTGGATAACATACAACTAATGGTTCGGGATTAGACAAATAATGGGCTATTCATTAGAGGCAACCTAGGAGCGGAAGTACCAAACCTTCAATTGAAGCGAGACTGGATTGGCGTGGAGTTAATAGAGAACGATAAATGATAGAACACTCGCATTCTGTGAGTGAAGGGTATAAGATAGAAGGGTCAGTGTCAATCACAGAGAAATCTTGTCTCATCAGTTTAAGAATAACTCTCGATGGAGGCGGGTATATTGTCGAATGATAAAAATACAGAAGTCAAGAAACAAGTCAAACGAAGTAATCATGAGAAAGCTATAGGGGCTATATGTGGCATACTTCTCGCGGTCTCAATTGTCATTGTTGACTATGTCCTAATTGCGCTGAATTCTCAGACTTTTGTTCTTTGGGGGTTTGACTTACCTTCAGATGTTCTTTTCTCCGGGTCATTTATTGTTAGTCTCGCAGGGGGTTTGTTGATTGGAAAAGCGTATATTTTCGATAAGGCTCTGCCAGTTTTCATATATGGCAGCAGTTGGATATTTTCGGTCATTGCTTCATTTCAACTCGCAAACCCGTTAGGGCTAATCGGATCTTTACTTGCATCATCATCTCTCCTAATCGGCGGCTTAGCTCTTACAGTAATGCGGATTCTGTTAGGTAAGGAGGGATTTGACGAATTACTAGTTCTTGTCATGTTTTCCAGCAATATGATGAATATTCTCTATTTCTTGGTTGGTGTTGCAGCATGAGTAAATCAAAAGGGAGATTCACAAAAGCAATATTAGGAGTTCTATCTATTGCGGGAATGGGTTTGTCGATATACTTCACGTACAGCTATGTAGATTTCCTGACATTGATTATTTTCGGGACCAAAGCGTTTCTATTAGGTTCAGGTATTTGCGTGATTATTACTGGTAAGAAGAAGATAGTAACGGGAACGAAAAGCGATTGGAGTGGGACCTACTCAGTGTATGAATTCATTGAGGATCCCCTTGAAAAGTGGTTCATTGTGGGTTTTGGAATAGTAGCGGTAGTGCTGTCACTATTCCTAATAATTGGTTGGCTTTCCTTGACAATCATGTTCACTTTTCTCGTTGGCTATTTCTTTGTGTATTCTGGTGCTGCTAATGAACTGATGGGATCACGACAATTCGTTGAGTTTTTGAGTATCGGGATAATCATCATAGCATTGCTGTGCGGAGGATATGTTGGACTCATGTGGTTATCACCACAAATAGTTCCGCATCTATTGCCATGAGTTCACCAAGTCCGTTCTATCCCCATTCTCGCTTCTCAAAAAAACCCTTTTTCTACTAATTATGTGAAAACATCAACTCATTCTCACAAAATCAACCAATATAAAACAAAATAGATGGTGAGGATGGAGGTACTGTTTCTTGAGGTTACGCTCAAATCTTGACAACTCTAGGTGTTGCACGAGCTATATTTTCGGTCCACTCGCCTCGGACATTAAGCGTCAGCAGCTGTGCCTCCAAGGCGACTTAGGAAGAAGCTGTATCCAATCAAGACTGAGTGCTCTCACTGGTTGGTTCCCCCCTAGTTTCTTCGCCAAGCTCTGGGAGAAACCTTCCAAGCAGACTTGGAATGAGGGAAATCATCCTCAATTCGCCAGTGTGGGATAGTCGATAGTCTTTACCCTCCATTTCAAACCACTCTTCCTTGTCTCCCCGCCTCCCGATGATTTGGTCACGAACTGCGGACGGAGAGAGTCCCGTATCTGATGCTATGTCTGAATTGCTTTTTGCGCTAGGCCATCCGCGTAATAGGGATAGGGCCACCCTTAAACCGCTATCTTCTACCCTTTCATCCAGAAAGTCGCTGTCCTCTCGTTTTGTCCAAAGTGCTTCCATACTCACTTTTGCGTCTTCAACACGGACTTCATGCTAGATTTCTCTCAAATCCACCAATGCTTGAGAAATCTCACTCCGTTCTTGGCACTCAATCTCGATTCCTGTTCCATAAACATCTCTGCTAACAATGTACTTCATTTTCATGACCTGTTCATTATGCTCTTAATCTCATGTAATGGGCGCCGCTATTCATAATCTATACCTAGCCAATCATATACTCTGTCTGGGTCGGGAGGGGCCTTCAATGTCTTCATTAAAGATACAATATCTGAAGCATCCCTAATAGTCACTCTGTCAGATTCAGCGTCGGTTCTATCAGCCTCACTTACCAGCTGGGACGTAAATACCACAGCCCGGAATTCCAACCAAGGTGCTTTCTTTTCTATGTCGGATATGACAGTCTTCATTCTTCCTAGTTTCTTCCTAGGATGGGCAGCAGTGCATTCACAGATGATAGATGTCTGGAGCCTAGGGTGAAATGCTAGAAGATCCATACCTGAAAGAGGGAATCCCGCCAAATCCGCAACTTGCAGTCCACATGAAGTCAACAGCACAGATACGATGCTTTCAAAGATTTTACCATTTGCTGATTTTAATTCATCAAGTGCCAAATCTAAGTCGAAGTATTTTCCAAATTCAGACTCTGAAAAAGAATTGAGGACAGACCAGATTCGGTTAGCCAGTGGTAGATTGTGTGTGTAATGAGTATCAAGACCCACCTCCCCCTTTAGCGAAAGGGTCAAGTCTGCGCTTCTTGTTTGTCCAATTCTCTTAGGAATCTGAAAAATCTTGGTAACTTCAGCAAAACCATGAGAAAGGCGTTTTATGCTAGGATTGCGAAGTCTAGGCCGGTACAAATGGTACCCACCATCCCTACGCATTAAAATAGCCTTCACTTGCATATCTTCAACCATTTCTCTGGGACACTCGAAGCGAACCCTAACCTCTCTATCCACATGGGTTAGAGAAGATATCTTCACATTTGAGGGGGTTATAATATCAATAAGATTGTAGCTTATTTGATCCCCGGACAACCCAAAGAATTTGGTCAAGAGCTTACGTATCGAGGAAAAGGGACGAAATGGATTTAGCCGAATCTCATTTTGGAGTTCATTGATTTCCTCTTGTGCAAAATCTCGTCTATCAACAGTTCCTCGCAGCTTGAGCATCGTAGTATCATATTTCTCATCTCCGATTTTTTCGCCACGATAATATACCCCATAACGCCACGTCGGTTCCTCCTCAGGTTGATAACCTATCTTCACTCCGCCTATATCTACACTGTGAGAATGGATATCATCGAGGAGCTCGTGAATGCCTTCAAAAGCTATGCGCCCTTCCACAATTCTCATGCTTTTCGAGGGCCAAATTTCTTCTCCTTCGGTCACTAAATCATCCGTCAGCAAATCGATTTTGGTAACGCACGGAACTTCTTTCCCGTCTAATTTCAAAAGAAGTGAGCGAACCCTTGCAGTATGATATGATGGTTCTAAATAGCCAACCCGCGACACGAATTCTTCGACTTCGGAATCCAATTGTCTCACCGGCTAACTCACTCACCATTTTCCTGTAGGTTTTTCGCGTTCACAATGGCAGGAACAACCTCATCCAGAACCCAGTGTAATCCAGTATCGCTCAGCTGGTATCCAGTTTCACACTTGTAGAAATATTGATCGACTCCCACAAAATCCCCTCGTACACGTTTACCAACTGATCCTTTCGAACAATCTATTTCTTTTGCTATTGGCCGTTGGGATACACAATCTGGATAATGCTTCAAAAGACATAGACCCATTTTGTGAGATATCTCTTCAATATCGGCGCCCAACACCAACTTACCATCCTTTTCAATCCAGAACTCTTCTGTTGCCTGTTTAGCCTTATTGATTTCAGTCTCTAGTTCGAAACGGGTATCTATCCTCTCAGCTCTTCTCCATAGCTCTAGCAGAGTCTGATATGCATCGTCAAATTCTGAGAAATCGTCATCTAGAATAATTCCCGATACCATGATTCTCTTGCCATCGGAATCTCTTTCAATTTCAATCTCTAGCCCACTTTCATTCTCGCTCATGTTCAAAATCAATCCCCCTCACTCAGATTTACAAGCTCACTCTCAAAAAGAGATGCAACCCAAGGTATTCCTTCAAGAGATATTTTCAATCCTTTATCCTCATCGAAGGATAGGTACAAGCGAGAATCGAATTTCTTCGCACCTGCATAGACTTTGTAAGAATTATATGGTACCTCTAGCTTCTCTTCAATGAAGCTTCGTGGGAGGATATACGGAAATGATGCTGCGGCAGAAAGACATACCTTCTGCATTTGATTTGCCGTTTCTTCTAAGGGAACAAAAAGCCCCTCATCTGTTCTTCTACATAGCTTCCGAAGCTGCTTTATCAACTCAAGAGACTGAGCAATCGATTCCAATTCCAAAAATGCCTGAGCAACTGCGCCTGGTTCCTCCTCATGAAATTCAACAGAGAAAGTTGTTGTTCCCCTTGTTCGTGCAGATATTATTTTCTTTATTCTATCTTCATTCAACTAATTTTCCTCCAAAGGGTCGATGCCAACAATCCAAAACCCCGCAGGTATACGA
>WJIL01000126.1 GCA_014730275.1 Candidatus Lokiarchaeota archaeon
AGTCGGATGCCCGGTCACGTTTTGCACAGATTTCGAGGGTATTGCAGCTCCCCGTTATGAGGAAGATATTGTCATCTGGTCCCTTTTCAAAGGTATGCACCCATTCCAACTCCCGATCAATGCCATCAGCAGAGAACCGCATATTATCCTTTCCAGTTGGGGGCAAGTTGGTAACGATATTGCCAAAGCGGTCAATTTGAGTTACCTCACCGGTCCGACCTTCCAGGTGGAATTCAAGCGGAACACTGAAGTCGTCCTTAAGCGGTCCCAGGTGACGACCGGCCAGGCCCTTCTCAAGATAGGCAGCCATCCGGGCAAAGACATCTCGACCGTGAAATGTATTTGATGGCACATCTTCAACAATGATAGGGAACACCTGGGTGATGACGTCACTATGGGCGGCAGGGTACATCAGTCCGTTATCAGGTCCGATGAAAACGTAGTTGGTTGTCTTGACGAGTACAGCATCACGGTCAGTACCAACACCAGGATCAACCACGCAAACGAATATCGATCGTGGAGGGAAGTAGCGATAAGCGTTGAGTAGTACCCACGCACCTTCTCGAACCGAGTGTGGTGTTATGTCATGCGTAAGATCAACAATCTCCGCCTGTGTGCAGATGGTGTGAATAACCCCTTTCATCATCCCAGTATACTGTGAGCCGCCGAAATCAGATAGCAATACAATCACTATTGGTACCTCGTTCTCTTCTTGATAGTATCATCTCAAGCCTTTTGTTTTCCTATTCCACTTTCACCAGTCTAATCTCTCTATAATCGCTGATGACACGGATATATCCATGGAGCATATCGTCAACCTCTCGGTCTCCAGTATCGACTCGAAGGGTTTCATCCTCTATTCCTTTCAGTTTAGATGCAGTACTGATTGCAATGATATGGTCTTTTCCCACCCGTTCAATGATTTTTGGACTAATCTGCTGGTTACCCCGACCAAACAACATGCCCTGATTTCCAATAGGAGACACAACAATCCAGGTCTTGTCGAAATCGTCTACGATATCAAGTATTTTTGATTCATTTACGTCATTGTAGACCTTGCCATCCTTGTAGATATCAACGCCAAGAACGGTTTTCTTGATGTCGAGCAAATCCGCCACTGTCTTTACAGTAGTCCCCGGTCCCAGAATATACGTGGCATCTTCTTTCATATTATCTACAACGTGCCGAGCAATGGCTTGTTTTGCTTCTTCTTCATCAACGGTCTCAGGACTTGCCTGTTTTGAACCCTGGAATTTGGCGGGTACTGAAGGCCCCTCTAAATAGCCATATAGGTTGAGGTTGAATTCGTCCTCTCTGAAAGCGCTTTCATCAGCGTCCATAATCTCGAAGTCAGTTGTACCTGCAGTTCCCTCAACAACGAGACGAATCACTTCAACGGCTTCTCGTGGATTGACAACAAACACACCGCTGTACATCTTCACACCGGAGGGAATGCCAAGGACTTGGAGATTATCCAAATCATGTTCTTTCACAGAGTCCAGAATATCCCGTGCGGTGCCATCGCCTCCAACAAAGACCAAAAGTCGCACACCGGCTTCATAGAGCTTGGGCACACACCGCTTTGTGTCCCCTGCAGATGTATCATCTGAAATGTCAATGTCAATGGTCTTGTGGGTAATGCCAGCTTGTGATATCATGTTCCCTCCCATCTTGTCAGGACACGACCAAACTTCAATGTCATAGGCAGAGTAACTCAAAAGGTCTTCTTGAAAAGCTTCGAGAAATTCGAGTGCGCGACCCGGCGATACAGGTTCGGCTCCACGCTCCAAGGCCTCTTCAACAACACCGTCGGTCCCTTTCAGTCCAACGCGTCCACCCATACCCGCTATGGGATTTACGAGTAATCCGACAATCACCGTAAGAATCACCCTGCCGTATAGTGAGAGGGGCAGACTATGCTATAGTCGTTGCGATATATCGAGGTAAGGAGTAGCATACGCTATCCAATCATCATGAACTCGTCGTTAGTCTTCCATTGATGCTTTTCTTCGTCGAAGGTTTCTGCCCACAGAGCATACACCTGAGACTGAATATAATCCACGAGGGAGACGGTTAACTTGTCAACATTCTGCTGAAGATAGTTCAAAAGACTCGATAAGTGGCTCTGTGGAAGTCTCAAGTACCAGAAGATGAAATCGTCCTTGACCTTCAAAGTGGAACGGAAAGGTATAGGATGCAATTCAATGCGTGTCTGCAGCTCTTTTCCGAATTCCTTGGGACATCGAGCGGTCAGGATAACATTACTGTACAAATCGAATGTTTCGCGATCCAAGAAGACATGGTAGCCTTCGATGAAGTTCTCTTCCAGTAGAGCGTATCTCCGAGAGAATTCTTGTGAGGTGAATTCGACGCCCTCCTTTTTCAGCTCGATAATAATTTCCTTCTGCTTTCTCCGGGCACCCATTCCAAGTTTAGTGAGGATGTAGAAGTCCTTTTTGTTCAATATGTCAAGACGAGATTCTGTTGTCCTACGTCCAGATGGTTCTCTTCTCGACAGGTCCTGCGAAGCCCATTCCTCCCAATCAAAGTTCCAAGTGAAAGAGTCCACATTCCAGTGTTCCAGGCTTGAAACCGTAAACACGGGTTGAGTGTTCACCGTTGGAAGAACAGTATAGTTATCAAAGCACAGTTCGGTCTGCTTCTGTTCTAGCATTTTGCGAACTTTGCCAGTCTTACTAATCGGTACCCTGAACTGCGTGAATATACCAGAGTAGTTGCCATAACAGCGTGACCGATACTTTGTGTACGGGTGTTTCTCACAAAGCGCTTCTACGTCCTCTATGACTGCTAGTTCAGACGTTTCAACAAAAGCATCTACAGTCTGAAGCCCGAGAGCTTTTTCATTCAAATCAGGAATAACCCTGAAATATCGTCGGCCGTTATCCTTTGCACGCCCCTGTAATTCTCGCAAGTACTTGGAAACAGTTGTACGAGAGTATCCCACTCGCTCAGCAAGCTCTTCCAATGTATCCATTGGGCCCTCTTGAAGAGCGATAAGTAAACTGAGATAGTTACCACTAAGTCTACGGCCCATTCTTGACCATTCTCCCAAGTAATCCTCTCTTCCCATTCAGGTGTAGTCTTCAGATGATTAGGCTATTAGAATAGCACTTCTATGTGTGGATCTCCAGTTCCAGAACCTGTGGGTGGATCAAACTCATAGCTCGTGCTGCAACAGTCAAAAACAGACCCACCAAACGCGATTGCATCAACCTTGAGGCTGTACCAACCGGATTCCCAAGCAGAATCATACCACAATATGTACATGTGAAGTTCTGAATACTTGCCCACCAGCATTATCGCTGCACGATGTTCGATACCAGACGGAAGCCCAAGTGTAAGGTAGAACTCGGACTTTCTCGGTGGAGCACTCCCCTCGGAAATTTCACAACTCAGCTCTATCAGAACATCATCTTCAAGACCATCATCGTCAAGATCGTAGTAGTATGCGTGATCCACAGATACATCGAGCCTATCACTCATGGCATAACAGTTCTGGGCCATTGAAATGAATAGGACCGCACCTATAAACAGGACAGCAAAGACACTTTTACGTCCATGAATCATAATGATGGAGAAAAGAAACCTTCCTTATATAACTTGTCAACAATTTCCGCGTTTCGTAAAAAAAAAGATGGAAGGAGGGGATTCCTCCTTCATATACTGAATGTCTTGCTTGTCACTACGTTTGCAGTAGCATCGTATGTGTAGTTTGTATGAGTAACATCAGTCACGGTGACTGTGTACTCACCACTCGGTACCTTCTTCAGCTCGAAGACCGCTATCCCATCACTACCTGTAGTAGCCGTATAGGTGCTGATGCTTCCGTCGGGATATTCGACGTCAATCGTAACATCAGCGCTGCTTACTGGGTTACCATTGCTATCAACAATGGCAACTTCTATTGTTAACCAAGTATGGGGACCGCGTGACTGAGTGGAGTATGTGATGTCCGCAACGTGCATGGTTGCATCTCCACTACCGCTATTATCAACAGTCACACCAACACTATCAGAAGCTGTCTGACCTGCTGAGTCTGTAGCACGAGCATCTATGGTATGGGAACCATCGGCATAGCCTGTTGTATCCCAATCATAGTAATAGTAGCCGTTGCTATCAACATTATTGCTGATATCAATCCATGTACCAGAGTCGATACTAATCTCGACTGTGCTGACACTGTTGTCATCACTTGCCGATACAAGGATTCTGTAGGTACCACTCACGGTCTCACCGTCAGTTGGTGCTGCAATCGAACATGTTGGTGGATCATCTGTCGACCCACTATTGTCGACTGTTAGGCCCACACTGTCGGATGCGGTCTGACTGGCTGTATCAGTGACTCTTGCATTGACTGTGTGACTGCCATCAGCATACGCTGTGGTGTCCCAGTCATAATAGTAGTAGCCGTCACTGTCCACATTGTTTGTGATGTCAATCCAGGAACCCGAATCGATGTTGACCTCAACTTTCGAGACGCCGTTGTCATCGCTAGCAGAGACCTTGATTCTGTAAGTTCCACTGACAGTCTCGCCTTCGGTTGGAGCTGCAATTGAAGCACTTGGTGGATTGTCAGTGCTACCACCCGTAACGTAATCGAGTGCATCCTTTGCTTGAGCAATGCCCCATCCGTAGGTATTGTCAGCACCAGTTTCACCCTTGTCCAAAGCGGTGGTCTTCAGTACGTTCTTCACATCAAAGGATGTCAGAGACGTGTCTGCTTGGCGAATAAGAGCGCCAATACCAGCCGCCATAGGTGTAGCCATTGAAGTACCGCTGTAGGTCACGTAGCCGCTTCCGCTGTTGGCTTCGGCTGCTGTGATACCGTTACCAGCTGCACATATCTCTGGCTTGATTCTCCCATCAGCAGTTGGTCCTTCATTGCTGAAACTTGAGTGACTGCCATCATCATCTACTGAACCGACGGTAATGGCATACTCTGAAGCTGATGGACATCCGATTGTATTGTATCCGTATAGCGCCTCAGGATGGCCATGATTACCAGCCGCTACAAAGAGGGCTATATCGTCAGACATCATCGCATCAGCCATCTGACAAATCTCGCAGGTTCCATCAGTGGAGCTGGAGGGGTTAGTCGAGAGGCTCATCGATGCGATGTTGATTCCGTACACATCGTTGTTGTCGATGACCCATTGCATTCCTGCAAGTAGGCCTTCCATCGTTCCGCCACCATCTGCGTCAAGCACCTTCACACCAACTAACTGAGCGGCATAAGCAACTCCACGATAACGGGAATCGCCTTCACCGGTACCGGCGGTAATACTTGCGCAGTGTGTACCGTGACCATTATCATCGTACGCACTTACTGGCGCACTCAAATCATCTTGGCCATTGACAATGTCCTTGAAGGCAACGACCTTGTAGGTATTGTACGCGTCGTTGTCATCCAAGTCAACGTGGCTATTATCGATGCCAGTATCAAGTACACAGATAACCATTCCTTCTCCTCGATAGGAGTAGGAGTTGTAAGCCTCAGGGACTTGTACAACAGGTAAGCCACTATCTAGGGTGGCCTGCACCTTAGTCTTAGCGTCAGATATCCGGATAACATCAGCAGCGCTACCCAGAATCTTAACATTCTTCGCGGGCAACTCAACAGAGAGTGCCCCGATTGCATCATATCTGTACCTGACCTTAGCATCTAGTGCGGGAAGCAGGTCTTCAATGCTTCCGCTCGTAGTTACTAGGACAGAGACACGTTTGCTTCCCTCGACGCCGGCCAGCTTCGATTCAAAGTCGTCAACTATGTTATTGGCATTCTGATCCCAACTGGTGGGCATAGTTGTGTTCTCGGACACAGTAGTAACAGAAAAACTGCTGACTACCATTGCCGTAAACAAGAATACGAAGCAGTAAGCGGCGAGTTTGTATTTCCTATCTCTCACCTAATCTCTCTCCCTTGTGGTTGTTCGAATCAACGACAACCATCAAGACAGTGTCGGAAAAATGAAAACTTACTTATAAAATTACCTGAAATTTCCGCAACAGCTATGACAATCTCTTTCTAGACAGGGCTTTATCGTAGAAAAGGGAACAAACAATGGCAGGTCAAAGCCCAAAATCAAAAGTCATAGTGATAACTGGTGGATCAAGTGGAATAGGTCGAACTACAGCGCTCCAACTCGCACCTGAAGGCCACTCATTTCTACTAATAGGGAGAAACGAGGAACGTCTCGAAGATACATGCAGAGAAGTAGAAGAGCTTGGAGGTAAGGCGATAGCAGCTACCGGAGATGTAGCTTCAGCAGAAGACGTTGAGAAACAATACAGGAAAGCAATAGACGAATTTGGGCGAGTTGACGTTCTCATTGCAAACGCAGGTGTTGGCTATTTTGGCAATTTAGAAGAACTCACTATCCAAGAATACGATGAACAGTTCGACACTAACGTCAGGGGCGTCTTTCTATGGATTAAACAGGTCCTTCCGAATATGAAAGAAAGAGATGCTGGTCAAATAGCCGTCACGTCCTCTAATCTCGGGCTAGAGACTTCAGCTCGGGCAAATATCTATGCTGCTACGAAGCATGCTGTACAGGCAATGGTCGGATCCCTTCGAAAAGAACTCAAAGACACCAATGTTAAGGCGGCAACAGTCAATCCTGGCTCGGTATCCACGCCATGGTTTGATGGTAAGGATGTAGACCGTTCGAAAATGCTCTCGGCGGAGGATGTCGCCAGGGCCTTCAAGATGATTATCGACCAAGGAAAAACGAGCGACATCGACCATATCCATCTTTTACCTACAAAAAGATGACATGATCATTGTGTATATGACGAGCTGAACTCGGTGGCTATTTGACTCGATAGCCGTTCCGTATGAATAATTCAATGCCAACAATCGCAATTACTACTACAGCTGCAACACCAATGATTATGACTGAAAAGCCTATTCTAGGGACGCATTCAGACATATGTGGAGTCCCGTCCGATAGCTTCCGAGGAAATCGATCTACGCCAGCTCCATATCCTTCTATGGGATAGGAATTGGTTCCATTGTAGTCACTCCAGTGGTTTCCCAGACCATCTCCGTTGTCCCAAGTGCAATTTGAAGCTACTTGGAAGGCATTTTCATCCCCGTTCCAGCCGATTTTGTTTCCAAAGATGTGGTTGTTATATGAGAAATACATGTATATTCCATATCTGGTGTTATTGTAAATCGCATTGTATGTGAAAAGGGATTCTTGCACTGATGCTGCGTGGATTCCGTGAGTGTTCCAGTACAGTCTATTACAGGAGAGTCTACACTCATGTCCGCTTTGTATCTTTATCCCGGCTCCTGGAAATGGAGGGTTTTTTGTTATGTTTCGAACCACATTCTTCTCAATAGTGCATCGCCAGCTAGCAAGCAAATGTATACCATATCGAACACAGGATACAGCGGTGATGTTTCTCACGACACTATTCCAGCAAAGGAACAGCAAAATGCCAGTATGAACATTCTGGAAAAAACCGTATTTGAAAGAGGTGTTATTGCACCCTACTGCAACGATCTGTCCGTATTCCCTGCAATCCACGAAAGTGTTAGAGATGTTGTGGAAATAGCCAATCGGTTTGCCGCCAACGGTGTTATTTGTAATTTGGTAAGAATATGCAGAAGAAGATGGCCTTGTAAGGGATATACCAAAAGCTGCCATGGCGTTATCACTAACAACACAAGCAGGTGAGGAGTCGATAGAAATACCATGATTCTCAGAGAATATTGAATTTCCAATTATGTGAGTCCTATCGCAATCAGTTATTGCAATCCCTGCATTCCAAATTGCATTGTTCTTGATAGTGAGTCCGCTACTCAACCAGAAACAAAACATGTTTCCGTATACCGCGTTGCTTCGAAAGGTGCACGACATGCACTCGATAACGTCGATCCGTTGATTGCAACTGACTATTTCATTTAGTGATATCAGCGAAGAATTAATGGCCCTCATATGAATGCCATAGGAGCAGTTTCTGATGTGGTTACCAGTTATTCTAAAGTTCAAGCCATTTCGAAGCCATATACCCCATTTGGCATTCCTAATTGTGCAATCAATCAATTTACCATGACTAACGTTACGTAGATGGAGGCTGCAGTTTCCTCCACGAATTGCCACAAGGGTGCAGCTATCTATGACAAAATGACTACGTGTATCACTTATGCTGATTGGAACTATTTCTGAAGTTATATTGAGAGATGCGATAACGTATGGATTCGCTTCGGTCCCATTACCTGGCCACCCCTGCTCAGCAAAATCATCATCGGAATCTATTCGTATAGGTTCATGATTTCCAGCTGGAATAGTATGTGCTGAATCTACTGATGACTGATTCAAAGCCGTGAACAGTACGGGACTGGGATTCAGAATCCTAGCTAGTAGAATGAAACACACCAAAACCCAGATTCTTACAGAGTACGTTCTGAACATCCGAAGAACAGCATCCTACCATGCATTCACCTATCATCTTGTCATAGCTGTAATAAATCAATCCTCGGAAGATACTTGAACAAACAGAATCAGATGCATCCCATGAATAATGCGTAACGAGACTATTTCAGCGCGTCAACTTCGGCTGCGGCCTTGAACCAGAAAGAGACCCTCACAAGAACCTCCTCAAGGAACCGTTGTCGGTCCTCCAGACTAACATCATCTGGCCAATTCACTTTTCGATATTCATTGAATTTGTTGAAGGTCTTGTCGTATTTGGTAGTGAGGGGGGTCTCTACCTTCTTATCACACACTGCAACAAGGGCCTTAATCAGCGTAGAGTAATCGTATCCGAGTTTCATGACCCACTTGGAAAGAAGGATGAAAAACCGTTTTTCCTTTGTTTTTTCCCAAGGAAGTGTTTTCAGTCCCTCGCGATCTTTCCCACCAACCCGCGGCTTGTTGAAGTCACATTCCTTATCGAATGTGCATCTCGCTCTTGCAAATACTTTGCCATCTGCAAACCACACGATAACTTGATGCTCTCCCTTTTTCTGCAGAAGCTTCTTGTGATCATCAGCATGAAGTATCATCTCTACAGCGCCGGGATCCTTGAAGGGGGCATCAATCTTAGAATACACATCGAAGGCATACGCTAAGGCAGGAAGGGTATTGACAGCATATAGGGAGTCTGAATCGGTCATGGTCAATAGTGGGGATAACGCACACCTTGATATGAGTTCGGTTTTGCACAGAACGAAATACTTAGCGAGTACTAGTGCTTCAACCGTCTAGAAGTTGGTTTCTCGTCGCTCATTCACGAGAACCTTTGCAAGCTCTCCAAAAATATCAACGATGCTCTCACCCGTCTTTGCGGATGACTCGATGTAGGGCATATCATGAGCTTCAGCGAATTCATGGCCTTCGCGAGGTTCAACCACCCGGTCAGGCAAGTCGATTTTATTACCTACAAGCACCAAGGGGATTTTCTTGTTGATTGCTTTTTCCAATTCGTTCAACCACTCATTCAACACAATGAATGTGCGACGACGGGTGACATCAAAGACGAGGACACCGCCACTTGCTCCACGGTAGTACATTGGACGTAGAATCTGAAACCGTGATTGACCTGCTACATCCCATATCTGCAGTTTAACAGTCAAATCGTCTTCCCCTTGAGATGGGATGGCCACATTCTTCACAGCAAACTGGGATCCAATGGTTGTCTTGTAGTCAGTTCTAAAGAACCCATGACTGAAACGTGTTACAATGGCTGTTTTCCCAACAGCCCCTTCCCCCAGGATAACCACTTTGAACAAGTAATCATATGATGAGCTCATCAGTGTATCGCCTTCTGTGGTTTTCAGTCTGTTTCAACAACACCAGTTAGCCAGTACGTGTATTCTAGTAGCTGATAGTGTTAAGCGAGAAAACCCTATCGACCTAATAAGGTTTAGTAGTTTTTAGTCACAAAATGCCTTCTCGATGAATCGGCATATCGAAGTAGAAATCCAATCCGAAAAGGGGGAGTACAACTACTCAGAACCGTCGATACACTCAATGAAATCTCGCAAGATTCTGTTGAAATGAGGGGCGTTCTCTAGCATCGGACAGTGATCCGAGTTTGGTACAACTGCGAAATCGGCACGAGGCAGCTGTCTTTCGAATCTCGCCATAACAGCGGGTTTGATAATATCATCATCTTCGCCAACAACACAGAAAGTGGGAGGGCGAATTTCGTTCACACGATTACATATGTCAAAAGCATTACACGCCTGTAAATCACCTTGGAATACAGCGGGATTCTTCCTTCGGGCTTCCTCCTCTCTTTTCTTTATTTGATAGACTCTGCTTTCCTTCTTCGCATTTGAAGAACGGAACAGTCCAAATTGATATTCGAGAGCTTCAATAGCCAGTCCAGGTGCAATCTTCCCGAATTTGAGGTCGGGCGACGTCCCTACCAGAACCAATCCAAGCGGCATCACTCGTGGTGGAAGCAAAGTATACGACAGGGTAGCAGCCCCACCCATCGAATGGCCAACCATAAGATATCGTTCAAGGCCCAGATGATCCACAAGAGCCAGAATCTCCTCACTGTATCCCTTTATTGAAACGGGATCTTTCCCTGTTTGTGATTTTCCGTGGCCGGAGAGGTCCGTAGCAAGTACCCGATGTGTTGGTGAAAACTCTTCCACTTGAAACTCCCAGATTTCCGACGACGAACCTGCTCCATGAACGAAGAGGAGTGCGCACTCATCCGCTCCTGCATTTGGATTTGTGTCAAGATACTCTAGACGTATTCCGTTATGATGGAACGATGGCATCTCAGTTCACCTATACATTTCCGGTAAAAGTCATTGAGAGGGATTTGCATTTAGCCATATTCGTGATAGCTTGCTCAGGAATGTTTCTCAATAAGCTGGGTTACCAAACCCCAAAAGCCGGTCGGATTATCTTCGTGCATTGCATGACCCGCATCAGGCACGTACATAATAGATTCACCAGATTCCCTGACAAGATTCTCCGACGAATAGTCCCCTTTGTTATCCGCACCATATATGAAATACATAGGCCCGTCAAAAGCCTGAAACAGTCGTGGTAGGAGATTGTCTGTTTTTGAAACGGCCACCAAGTCCTTGCTTGAGGCCCAGATAGTTAGAGGGCCGGCTTGTTTAATACCTTGTATCCAAGATCGCATTGATTCATCTTCAGTTTGTTCTAGAGTGGACTGGCACCATGATTCAAACTTCTGCGCATATTCCTGAAAAGGCATCGAGGCAACCTTCGACGAAAAGAATGCATCTCCCTCGTCCAGATTGCCTTCAAGATAAAGCAGCAACGTAGCCACAACCTCTTGGTTCGTTTCTAGCAGTTCCAGAAGAGAAATGGCTATGGGACCACCCATTGAATGTGCAATAATCCGTACCCGATCCACCTCTTCTTGCAGTAAGATATCATAGAGGCACTCCGCTTGGTTTTCCATTGAATAAGCGGAAGTATCATCTGGTTTAACAGAATCACCATGACCAATCAAATCTGGAATAATCCACGAGTATCGTTTCAGGTCATAGGTTTCCAAATGTTCGGAAAACCAGAAACGATTGTATCCTAGTCCGTGAATGAATAGGTTCACTTCGGTGGCTTCGGGGTTGCGATACACATCATAGACAACGTCTCCCAAATCCGAATCTATGTGTTTCGTCACGAGGCTGTTCATGGGTTAATCGATGATGAATTGAATCGGTACAGTGAAAAAACTATCCAATGTAGTAGAATAGTGGTATTGCACACTTTCTGTTTCAATCTTTGCCATACCTTTTTGTCTTAGTATTTCAATGCGAATACTGTGACCGAGGATGACAGGTAATCTCTTTGGAACAACAGGTGTCCGCAAGGTGTACGGTTCCGAATTCAATCCGAATATGGCGCTCAATCTCGGAAAAGCACTTGGTACATATCTAGGTCAAGGAAGAATACTCCTTGCAAGAGACGCACGAACCACAGGAAAAATGATTGCTGACGCATTCGCTTCAGGTGTAATGTCCACAGGCATTGATGTTGTAAGAGCGGGAGTGATTCCGACACCTACGTTAGCATACAATACGAAGGCGAGAGGTTTTGATACAGGTGTTATGATAACTGCTTCACACAATCCCCCGGAGTATACAGGAATCAAATTCTGGCGTTCAGACAGCATGGGTTATACTAGCGAGGAAGAACATGAGCTCGAGGAGATTTATGAATCTGGGAAATTCCAAGTTGCTTCTTGGGATGAGCTAGGCACCCAAACGGTATCGGATATTGAAGTCAAGAAACACATCGAGGCTATCTCTGAGAGTCTGAATACAAAGGCCATAGCTGAACAGAGCTTCAAAGTAGCAATAGACCCAGGAAATGGTGCTGCATGTGTAATGACACCATATCTTCTCAGAAGACTTGGATGCAAAGTGATTACTATCAACGCTCAGTTGGACGGTCATTTTCCTGGAAGGCCATCTGAACCTGGAGAAGAGAATCTCAGTGATCTGATGGAACTAACAAAGGATGCACAAGCTGACATTGGAATCGCTCATGATGGCGATGCTGACAGGGTAACCTTTGTCACCGAGAATGGGAAGTTCATCCGCGGCGATAGGGTAATCGCTCTACTTGCAAGAGAAGCAATCAGACAATCAGACAAAAAGACGATTGTTACAACCGTTGATAGCTCCTTGGTCCTCGATGAGACCGTGGAGGAGGCAGGTGGAAATGCAGTCAGGACACCGGTTGGCGATATTGAGGTTGCGATAAAAATCAAAGAGCTAGAAGCGGCCATGGGAGGGGAAGCATGTGGCGTCTATATCCTACCAGAGTTTCATCTTGCCCCAGAGCCCTTCTTGGCAGCTTGTATGATTCTGGAGCTGATTGCTGAGCAGAACCAGAGCTTTGGTGAGCTTATTTCGGAGATACCCGCCTATCCGCTGACGAAGGGAAAGGTTCGTTGTGACAACAGTATGAAACCAAAGGTCATGGACCAACTACAAACCAAGCTACCCAAAACACTTGGAAAGCCCCGAGAGATAGTAACAGTCGATGGGATTGGGCTGTTCCTTGAGGATGGTTGGGTCTTGGTGAGACCATCGGGAACAGAACCAGTTATCAGGGTCACTTGCGAAGCTTCCTCTGAAGAGCAAGCGAAAAGATTGCTTGCGAAAGCCAAAGATATTGTAAGTCAAACTGTAGATGATGCATAAGTT
Organism: Candidatus Lokiarchaeota archaeon; assembly: GCA_014730275.1. NCBI lineage: Archaea > Promethearchaeati > Promethearchaeota > Promethearchaeota archaeon. The sequence continues at coordinate 13,181 of WJIL01000126.1, forward strand.
AAAGGTGGTATGTGCTAAAACCCACCATGCAAAGAAGGTTTATAGCACAATCACCTTACATCGAACTGGATGAAGGGGCCACTGCATATGGCAGAAGAGAACGATGACGATTTCATAGCCGAGGAATTTGAATGGGCACTCAAAGATCCTACCGAGGAGAAGCTAAGAGGTTTAGGAGAAGTAGTGAACGCTATCACTAAGAAGCTAGTTGATGCCATAGGTGAGCTTCAAGAAACGATCAATGGCATGGAGAACAGAATCGGCAATCTTGAATCGAAAGTCGAAAACATGGATGGAAGAATTTCCAATATTAAAGCAACGGGCTCCGCTGGACCTTCATCTGCAGAATCCGCTGCTTCTTCAGCGCCTTCACCAGCAGAAGCTTCCGCGTCTTCAGCACCTCCAGGAGGACCAGCTGGCGCACCAGAACCCGCAACAGCCTCAGCTTCTGACGGGCCAGGAGGGCCAGAACCTGCTAAAGCACCTGCAGGCGGACCCGGTGGCGGTGGAGGAAAAGGAGGACTCATGGGCGAACTCAAATCATTACTTGCTGCTAGAAGAAAGAAAATTGACCAAGGTGAGTAATCCCGGGCCCAAAGCGCTGTCTGTCATAGTATTGTCTCAACGTTGTTATCTGGATAAAACGGCCCTATTTGTAGAGGCAACTTCACTGTGAATGCTTCACCCCTCTTGCAGCCGCCCTGCAAACCGCGGAGTCTAGTTCTGTAATCATAGAGTTTCTCGTAGTACCCGTCTGCCTTGTCAATCTGTGACTCATGTTGCTGTAACGCTTTTCTTGCGGATGCATACCCCTCTGTTATGTCCACTATCAGATTAGGAAAGGAAATCATGGAGTTTATTTCCATATTGAGAACCCGTTCCACTCTATGCGCATTGTCAAATATCGTCCTATGAGATGCCCACTCAACAGCCTGATCTACGAGTTTCGAACACGATACATGATTCTGATTGTAGTCCTGTTCCGAGTGGGTGATGACTATTGTAGGAGCAGTTTTCAGTATTGCTTCAACAACATCATCTTTCATCGAGGCACCAATATCGAAATCATCACGCATGTTGGAAAATACGTGTCTAGCTCCCAAAATTGAGCTGGCAGCTTCTAGTTCAGCATTCCGTTCTTCGCTTCCAGTCATACATAAAATGTCAACTGGAAACCCTTGTTGAGTATGAACAGAAATCGTTCCCCCTGCACCGAGACATTCGTCATCAGGATGGGCAACCACAACAAGAAGTGAAGATTCAGAGTTTCTGGGCATAGACTATATCTTGGGTAGCTGGTTAATCAAGTTTTGCCAGAAAATCAATGCTGAACCAGTTGGCTTAAAGGCCATTCAGATGTGTATTTCTTGGGTCATGGTTGATGAGAATTGGAGTCTGTCTTTATCCTACAGTTGGTGGATCCGGGTACCTAGGCACTCGACTAGGACAGCATCTGGCTGACCGAGGACATGAAGTGCATTTCATCACGTATGAGGAACCCTTTGCTTTGATGTGGGAAGAAGCCCAGAAGGTTCATGTGGACCTTGTCGATAGATTTGATTATCCCCTCTTCGAATCTATTGGTCCACCCTATGCAATGGCCTTGACATCCAAAATAGTGAAAGTGGCAAGAGATTCCAATCTTGATCTTGTGCACTGCCACTACGCAATACCTCATGCAATGGCGGCATACATGGCTCGTGAGATTGTCGGTATTCCGTACGCTGTGACACTCCATGGTTCAGATGTGCATACCCTTGGACAAGATCCAGCATATCGACCAGTCGTTCGACACACGGTTGAAACGGCTGATGTAGTCAGTTCAGTTTCTAATTTCTTGCGCAAAGAGGCACACGAAGGACTGTTCATAGATCGACAAATTGAGGTAATTCCCAACTTCATAGACACAAATCGATTTGTTCCCACGAAGGGTCTCAAGTTGGTTGTTGAGAGCGGTTGTGTTTCGGTACGGCGTGAAGAGGACGCAGAGGAGATACAACCCGATGAATTGGTATTGCTGCATGCATCCAATTTCAGAAAAGTCAAGCGAGTTCCCCAGTTAATCGATATAATGCACAAAGTAGTGGACAAGTATCCGAATACAAGGCTTGTGCTTGTTGGCGATGGTCCGGCACGGATAGAAGTTGAAAGGAAAATCGAGAAACTAGAGCTCTGTCATAATGTCCACTTGCTGGGAATCAAGAGTAATATGAGCCAGATAATGGCGTCTGCAGATGTTTTCCTACAGAATTCAACCATGGAGGGCATGCCGCTAGTCCTGCTTGAGGCGATGTCGAGTGGGGTGCCTGTTGTTACAACTCCTGCGGGAGGAATCCCTGAACTGGTCAGAAAAGGCAAAGATGGAATCGTAACAGAAGGTTTTGAGTCAGATGAATATGCAGAAGCCGTAATCAAGGTGGTCTCTGATGACACTCTTCGAGAGAAGATGGGGAAAGCTGCTCGGAAGCGGGTAGAGGAAGGATTCTCTGCAGAGAAAATCGTCCCAGTATATGAGAAGATGCTCCAATCGATAGTAGAGGAGTGACATGGTGTTGGAACCGATTGCGACTAAAATCTATCAGGAGTACATATGGAAATCCAAGAGCAAGGAGTTGGCAGAAAGCCTGTATGCCAATCCCCCAGTTACACTGGGCGAAGCTGCAAAACGGGGTTCAGCCGTCTTTGCACAGTATGAGCAATCTGATTGTATTCGTCAGAAGGATTTAGAGAAACTCAAATCTGTCCTTCAGGCATCCAATTCAAAACTGGGCTGTTTGACCCCAGCGGTAGAAGAAAGCATCGATAAGTTGTCAAATGGGGCTGTTGAAGCTGCTCATCAGAGTGTGGCAATGGGTGGGCCAGGATACATATTGAACAAGGCTGCCTCTGCAAAAACCATTTCAAGCTTCTCGAAAGACAGCAGATTATCAGCTTTTTTCTTTGTTGCCGACTATGATGAAGTTCAAGCTGAGCTTCTCAACACCAGAACCCCTCTGATGGGACAATCAGGCAATCTAATCAGTATGCCAGTGCCCGAAGGATATGACCACTCCCCGGTCAGCGTATTGCCACTTCCTAGCTCTACATGGTATACTGAAGTCGAAGAAAGTATCCGGAAGAATTACAATGAGCTATTCAAACCGTTGTCAGGCACAGGGAAGAAATTGTTTCAGGAGCGTCTTGAAGCTGCCCTTGCAGTAACACGATGGGCATTTCACAATTCGGCTACTCTCGGAGAATGGGCCCAAAGAATCATCGGAAGACTTGTGAACATTGAAGGTAACCTCGGGCTCCCTATCATCCCTTCGAGCAATCCTGAAATAAGGAAGCTCATGGCAAGAGGTTTCGAGTATCTCCTTGCTGATGAAAATCGGAAACAGTTCGTTGATGCACAGGTGCGAGCAAGCACAGTCATCGAGGAAAACGAGTATGAGACAGGAACGGGCAAAAGATCACGGGATTATGTTCCGTTCTTCTATGAATGTCAAGGGGACGGCTGCCATTCAAGTAGAGTAGAATTACATTACGACCGGGAGGGAGCCACGGCAATTCTCACCGGTAGATGTCCAACCTGTGGAAGACCTGTGAAACTGGAATTCGATGCGGAGAAACCGGACTTGAGCGAGATTGCTGAACACCTCTCTCCCAGAGTGGATTCACGGCAATTCGTAATGGATATGGTTCTGCCTATCGTGGTTCATATTGGAGGGAGTGGCGAAACGGCATACTACGCCCAGGTCATCCCCGTGGCAAAAGAGCTGGGTGTCCCGTTTCCAGCGTTCGTGAAATATCCCCGTCTCTACTTCAATACACCATGGGGTGAAAATCTGGCAAACACTCTGAACAACAAAGGCAAGCCAGCCTTCCATGGAGGGGAAATGTTCGGCACCATCGGGCGGATTACGAGAGCTCGTCAATCAGAGAACTATGCTGAAATGAATGAAGCTGTTCAGGACTTCAAATCACTCCTTTACGAATCACATGAGAAACTCAATCATGCTATAGATGAGCTTGAAAGAGAGCGAGAGAAAGCAAGCGATGAGAAAGACAAACAGCTTCAGATGACTCGGCTTGAAATAGAACGATACCTTAGTTGGGTATTCGGACAATACACTCAAGGAAAAATGGGGCAAGAAGTTACGTGGTCATGGATAGAATGGGCTCTGAATTCCGGCTTCACGGATCTCTTCGGACCTTATGAAAGAGCATATGTACCTGAACTCAAGAATGGCTCAACCCTATTTGTTAATTTCATGGTGTAAAAGAGAAAGAAGGGCACCGGATTGCCCGGTGCCGTGAATCTGTTACTGAAGATGTTCAGTCAGGAGGTCGCCAAGTCTACGGATACCTTCCGAGATTACGTCCGGTTCAGCATACGAATAGCCCAGCCGCATGGTGTTATGTTCGGGCTTGCTCGGTACCAGTTTGTCCTTTCCATTTCCTAGACTGTACCCAGTAATGGGATAGAACGCTGTTCCTGGCACGAATATCACATCGTTAGGTATGGCTACCTGTTTCAAGAACTCCCGTGCATCAAATTCCTCTTCACTTTGCCACCAGATGAAGAAACCGCCGGTTGGATCGGTACGCTTTCCTGGTGGGAAGGACTCATCGATAGCTTCAGCCATAGCCTCGTACCGCTTTTTGTAGCCCTTGATACCTTCCTCAAGCACATCGTCGATGTAGTTGCGATAGTACTCATCAAGTATGCGCTGAATCAAGGTTGACGTGCACAAGTCAAGGTAGCCCTTGTCCTTGAGAACCTGGTCCCTTACGGAGTCAGGCATCACAGAATATCCTACCCTCAGAACAGCTGCCTCCTTGCTGGTGGTACCAAGATAGGCAACACGGTTGTTGTCTTTATCGAGACTCTTGATAGGTTTCAAATCGGTCTCTTTGAATTGGATTTCCGCGTAAGCCGAGTCCTCCAAGAGAATAAGGTTATGATTCTCACAGATGTCAAAGAGTTCTTGCCTCCGCTTCATGGGTAAGGTAGTGCCCTTTGGATTATCAGAGTCAGGTACGACGTACACCATATCTGGATGCTTACCAAATTTCGCCTTTGAAAGATTGATGGCTTTATCGACATACTCGGGAATAATGCCATCCAGATCCGTCGGCACCGTGATTACTCGTGCTCCCAACTTGACCGCCGGACCAAGAAAACCAAGATATGCCGGTGAAGGAGTGATGATAACATCTCCAGGATCAATCATCGTATCCAACAGAGCATACAAGGCCTGCTGTGATCCATTTGTTATTGATACACTTTCCCAGTCGGTCTCACAATCGATATTGATATTCCTCTTATCACAGAGCCGTTTTGCAAGAGTCTTCCGGAACCACTTGTGTCCGCCGGTAGGACCGTAGTTCAAATCCTCAAGTGCCATCCCGGGCTTCTCAGTATACTCTTCGCTGAGGTTTGACAGGATTTTTGCAAAGGTATCCGTCGGAATGATACCAGGTTTCCCGCCCGCGAAGTAGTATTCTACATTGTACTTGAGAAGTGCGCGGATTTGGCTCTCCGGAATGAAGCTAGTCCATGACGCGAACGCATACGAGTCTTCTTCTGCCATCAGCTAAATACCCCTGTGCATGTACAGATTCGTACATACTACGCATAAGGAAAAGTGCATGTCCCCTTTATCTGTTTCTAAGTTCGTGCGAGGTAGCACGTAGACATGAGCTCGAAGATGTACAAATGTGTTCACTGGTGAAATCTGGCTATGAAACCCAAGGTGGGGAGTCTGTCCATGTTTGAGAGGCGATGCTTTCAGCTACTGAAGCGGGATCATCTGCATTGACTATGGACCTGGCAACAATCACGTAGGATGCTCCGGACTCGATTGCTGTTTTGGCATCACCGCCCTGAGCTCCAACACCCGGGCTGAGTATTGGCATTTCATCACCAAGCACCTGTCTGATTTCCCGTATTTTCTCAGGATATGTAGCTCCCACTATAGTGCCATCTGCACCCCACTGTCTGGCTTTTCGTGCAAAGGACAGATACAGGGGTTCGTGATTTTTCTTCTTCTCGTCTTTTGCCACCATCAGGCCATATCCCTCATCTGCAGCTGGATGAGACATGTACGAAAGGGTGATGACACCTCGTTTCTTCTTTTCTGCGATTTCAAAAACTCGCTTAAGACCACCGTCCCAACCTACTAGCGGATTGGCTATAATAGCATCAAAGCCCGCATCGAAGTAATGGTTAGCAATCATCTCATTGCTGTTTCCTATATCGTTCAGCTTACAGTCCATGATGGCAATCAGGGCCTGATCATGGATAGTATCGATAATACTTGGAATTCGATCAAAAAGACCAAGCGGTAACATCAAGTGACGGTTTATTTTGTAAGCGACAGCGTAATCAGAAGTCAACTCTATGATTTTTCGCGCTTCACTTTCCAAACGTGCCTTTTCGGTACCCCAAGCCGCTTCACTTGTTAAGGGAAGCTTAGGAGTTAGGTCTAGTCCAATAACCAATCTCGTTTTTCGTACGTAGGCAGCAGCGGACAATTTGCGCTTCAAGGATTCTCCTGGAATGTCCAAGACCTCCTAGGTCATAGAGTGTATCGAATACTTATATGAGTGATGGGAAGGCCATTTCGTTGGTGGAACACTTGTCTCCAGACTGGTTGGCTACCCGGGTTACAGTAGCAGCTATGGGCATTTTCCTTCCAGTTTACTTTTTCATTCTCATGTTTGTCCTGCCATTTCAATTGCAGCCATTCACAGATCCAACACTGAACTGGCTATTCCATCATCTTCTCGTGCCGGCTCTGTTCTGTGCTCCATGGGTATCTTTCCTGTATGTCAACAGGTACCGACTAGCCAATACTATTCACATGACGCATGAGACAACCACATCGGTTCCCCTCAGATGGAGGATATTCTATGGCATGAATGCTGCTTTTGTGGTGATGTTTTTCGTGTTTCCCATGGTAGCGTCTCCATTGGCAGTGATTGGAGGGCTGTTCCTTTCGGGGACGGTAATCTACAGGGTGGCAAAGGGGAAACTGGGGAAAGGTAAACCTGCAAAGCTCATTGCAATAATCCTAGGCTTTCTCTTATCCATATTACCGATCTATGTATTCTTGCTGTTTGCACCGAGATACCTAGAGGTTTGGACAGCCATTCTCAGTGCATGGAGCAGCTTCTGGTTCGGTGTGGTATATGGAGTAGCTCAGTGTCTTGTCAATGTCCTAAGCTTTGGCTCACCAATCCACTTCATGTATTTCGCAGCCAACGAGTTTGATAAAGGAGTGTACGGGCGCAGTTACACCCGGACACCAACAAACAAGATTCGTTTCGGGGAATCCATCCTCTACATAGTGTTTCTTATCCTATATCTGCCGCCAATTCCTACACCTTTGGGGACTATACCGTTTCTTAACATGTCGTGGCTGTTCAAACAGTACATCAACTGGATCTCAATGGGTGTGGTTGGCATCATGACGCTCATCAAATGGAGGTTGGATGTGGGAGATGAACAAACGCTTGGAGGCCCCTTGAACATCATTGTTGTCGGGATGTTCCTGATCGTAGAGATATTCTTCAAAACAGATTTGCTTGTTGTAACGCTGGTCATATGGTTGGCATTCATCATATTCGCTGCGCTGTCTGCTGTTGCTTATGCTAGCGCTTCCCCACGGGAGATGCACTGACGTGTACAAGAATCCTAAACCGACTGTTGATATTGCAATCACTGATGGAAAACGCGTTGTCGTTATCAAGCGGAAGAATGACCCATTCAAAGGTTCATGGGTTTTGCCGGGCGGCTTCGTTGAATATGGTGAGACGGTCGAAAACACAGCGATTCGTGAAGCAAAAGAAGAGACTGCAATCGACATCGAGCTAGAGGATATCTTGGGAGTATATAGCGCTCCAAACCGTGATCCACGAGGTCACAATATAACCACTGTATTTGTGGCAACACCTGTAAAGGGGGTACCTGAAGGCGGTGATGATGCGGCTGAAGCAGAATGGCGTGAAATTAGCTCCTTACAGGCTGGTGACTTAGCTTTCGATCATGACCTGATTCTAAGAGACCTACGAAGCTGGTTGAATCAGAGACAGAGCTTCTGGTCAACAAAGTCTCGTGAATGAAAGATTCAATATTTTTTGAATTACAGATCCAGAATCTCCAGTTTCTCTGCCAGCATGATGATTGGAAGGTGAACAATCATGGGCTCACTATCAATTTTGCTAACGAACTTCACACTTTCTTCCGGCCGGGACTTGTATGCAAGGAAGCTACCAGAAGGGGGCCCTTCACCTTCAGTGTATATCCAGAGGGGCATGCCGTGGTATTCGTAGTAGCCGTGATTCGAAATTAGTGTGCCATAGATGTGTTTACCATTGTGCTCGAAGTAGAGCATGCTTGCCGTCCGTTCCCGCTGACTCCAAGAAACGAGCATCCTTGCCAAATCCGTCATTGATGCGAGTTTCAGATTTACGGGAGGGCGTATGTCTGATTTGCTCAATATAGTACACCGGTTCGGTTGTCAACATATTCGCCTTATAAGCGCATAGCCCTATGAGCATATTATATCAAATAGAATGAGGAACACTCAAAACACGTGAAAGTCTAGCAGAGGTGTGCTGAACTTGATACAGGATGGCGACTTTGTATACATATTCTTAGATGCGAAACGAAACTGGATACGGAAGGTCAAGAAGGGAAAAGCATTCCATTCTAACCGAGGTATGATTGAGTATGACGATATGATTGGACGTCCCTTCGGAATAACGGTGCAAAGTCATTCAGGAGTAGATTTTCAGATTCACAAGCCAAGCCAAACAGATATCCAGGTCGCTATGGGCCGCAATACCCAGATCATCTATCCGAAAGACGCTGGAACAATACTAGTCGAAGCTGGAATCAGCTCGGGTTCCAGAGTTGTAGAAGCCGGTACAGGCTCAGGTGCACTCACGTTCATACTAGCTAACGCTGTAGGTTCCAACGGTCATATCTATACGTATGAAGTCCGCGAAGATATGTACAACGGAGCACGGAAGAATCTAGAGAAATATGATGTCTTGGACAATATCACCATGCATAACAAAGACATTGAAGAAGGTATTGAGGAAGAAAATGTCGACGCGGTCGTATTAGATTTGGCCACACCTTGGAAGATTGTCGATGTTGTACATAAGGCTCTCAAGCCAAGTCATTACCTAGCCAGTTATAGCCCAACCATAGAACAAACCATGAAAACCTGTAAAGCTATGGGACAAAGCGGAAACTGGGGAATGATCAAAACTCTTGAAGTGCTTCAGCGAGAATTACTTGTTCGAGAGGGGAAGACAAGGCCAAAGACATGGATGATTGGCCATACGGGGTATCTCAGCTTTGGTAGAAAACTGGCTTCTGATGAGTGATTAACAAACTCTTATATGCACTAATGAATCATATTTCGTGTTGATTGTTGTTGACGGCGATGCATCGATGAGTTATGAACACAAAGACGAGTTGACAACCCGGGACGCAAAACAGATTCTAACAAACATTCTGCCAGCTGGACAAGAAGAATACGAACTGGAGATTAGACCTAGCACTACAGAACTACCTAACAACCAAGATGAAGCAGAAGGTGAAGAAGCCAATGTGCTTCCAGAAGAAGCTGATGCTCTGATAACCGAAATGGATGATTCATCAGTTCCTGGCGACGCCACCTTGGAGTCTGAAGAGGGCAAAGTAGATCAATATGACGACGAAGATGAATTTGATTTCGACCCGGAAGAGCCAAAACGAGCCTTTGAGAAGAAGAAGAAAGGCAGGGACTACGTGGAGTTTAGAGATCAGTACTACAGGTACTAAGGAGGGAAGTTCATGAATAGAGAAGAAGAAATGAAGAAACTCAGAAAGGAAATACATCAACTGAGTATGACTGTTTCTAATCTTGAGGAGACTATTGGAGAACTGAAATCGAAAGTTGAACGGAATCTCACAAGCAAGCAGACAAAAGCAAACGCCCAGTACGATGTATTCGCTAATCAACAGAGCGTAATAGAGCGAGATATGAGCTGGGAAAGGCTCATTGGACTACTGGAAGATACCGAAAGAGGATTGACCGCTCAACAGCTTGCTAGAAAATGGGGAAGATCCCGTTCGCGCACCAGCGAAGTCCTGAACACATTGGTAGACGAAGGCAGATTGGTGAAATTCCGCGATGGACGTCATATGAGATTCATTGCACCAGATGAAGAAGTATAGACTCTGTTGATTTTTGAAAAAGAAACTATTACCCAGAATAGGCTTAAGTAGGCCTCATATACTGTGAAGGCAAAGTCCTGTTCCGGGAGTCAGTGCAAGATGGATAAATCTTCGCCAAGGTCCAAGAATAGCCAAGATAGCGATGTGAAGGTGTATTCGAGCAGCTTCTTCGAGCTCAATTTAGAAATCCAAGACGCTGTTAGAGAATTCATTCTTCACGATATTGATGACACAGAGGGGCTTGAAAGCAAGAGAATCCAAATGCATAACGCATTCACCAATCTGTATGAGGAAATCACCCGTTTTGGACAAGACGTGATGGCCGAATCCTTTGATATGGAATTTCTCAGAAAAGGAATCGCACAGGCCGAACCTGAAGTCAAGGAACAAATGCAAGCAGCCCTAGAAGATTTGGTTGAACAGGAAAAATCTCAACTTGCCGAAATCTGGATGGCAAAGGTCTTGGCTTGGTTGCACCAATCAGCCGCGACTTCAAGTCCGTTCGTAGAAGAGACGAACCAAGAAAGTAAACAACGGGCCCTGACACTTATGGCCGACATCTATACGATGTTGGAAAAGCCGTTTTCCGCTGTTCCTTCAAAGGTTGATGGCACACAGAAACTGAGAAGAGTTGCTCTTAGTGACAAAGCTCGTAGTCTTCAGATGAAAGCCAAAGGTGAAGAAAACGGAACTCCTCGAATGATTGTCAATGCAAAAATCAGCGAAGCGGAGTTCTATGACGAGTTCCTGAACGAACTGATTGGGAATGAAAGCACCTTTCGACAGGCCTTCAATCCGTTCGATGAGCTGCTCTGGAGAGACCTGTTAAGTTCGTTTATTTTTGAAGAAGCAACAGAACTATACAACGAGGTTATACCTCCTCTCAAGGACCTAGATGACCAAGAGGAATACGAACTTGAGAAGCTGACGGATTGGAAAAAGAATACCGCAGGTTTGAGTGAAGTCTATTGTGCTATGATCTACAACGATATCGCTGACGCACAGATGCGAAACGGGAATCTAGAGGATGCTTCTAAGCTGTATATGACCTCTTCTGAAGCCTTCGGACGTGCTGAAAAGTCCTTCAAAGAAGTGCCCAAGCTGCATGACAATGCCCAGCAGTCGGAAAAAGATAAGAAGCATCGAAAAGCCCAAGCCCTCTTCTGTCGTTCAGAAAACAGCGTGAAAACGCTATCTGATTTATTGACCGTAGATAATCGTGATGAGGCAGTAGAACTCCTAGAGGGTATTTTCAAGGACCTACAAAAGGCAGAGAAACTATCAAAGAGAAGAGAGCTAACAGCGGCGATACAGGAGAATCTACGCACCTTCTCCTTCGTTGAGGATATGTTAGGAAGACAAGAGAAGAATCTGAAGAATATTGCAGAGCATATCAAGTTTGCAAAGGATTTGAGAAAAACAGGTCTGATTCAGAACGTAAACAAACATTTGGATGAAGCAAGTGCACAGATGAAAAACAAGCCTGCAGAGGCATTGGAAGAAATCCGCGAAGGTTTGTCCATTCTGGGCATACTCTTGAATCTGGAAGCAGAAGACAAAGAAGTGCGGCATCTAAGAAACAAGACACTCGCTTTTCTGGGTCATATCAAGTATCTTATCCAGTTCAAATTGAGCTCTCAACTTGAGGGGGGTCTCAAATTCATCCAGTCAAGAATCCTCGAGAACCTCCATGCCGAAGAAGCTGCTTCATACTACAAAATCATTGGTGAGCAAGGTACAGCCGCCGAACTGATGGATAGAGGGAGACTAGCCTTTGCAACTGCATACGCTTCAGAAGCGCAGATTTATTCGAAACAATCTGAACAATTGGCTTTCAAGACCCAATTGGATAGAATTAATCTCTCGGGAGAACTCGATGATCAGATTGCTGAACTAAAGGAAGAGCGTATTCTGGAGAAGGGAATCAAATCGCATGATGTGACACTCAACAGAATCAAGTGTGCAAAAGCCGCCTTTGAGGCAGCCGCTAATGAATTAGATAGTGTGAAAAATGGTCGAATCCGCGAGAAAAACAATGTTGACATGCAAGTGCAACAACTTCGTGGAGTTGTTATGAAACTGAATGGGGATCTCGCGAGAATCCAAGGGGCCAAGGACGATTTTATGGCAGAGGTTTCATCAAAGCTGGGCGACGAGAGAGAAGCTAAGCGCCTCTACTCCGATGCGAGCGACAAGCTCAGAAACGCTGTTGGAGACTACTCGGACGCAGTTCAGGTGTTCCGTGAGATTGGAGACAATCAAGCAGCTCAAAACGTTGAAGGGCGAGCGAAGATTGCAGATCTTCTTGCACGTGGAGTATGGGATAACAAGCAGCGAATTGGTAGAGATCAAGAACCCAATTACAAAGGCCAAGATGAACTCATCGCGCTTTATCAAGGCCTTCCAAGAGGGTAGAGCACAATGCTACGCCTTTCTGATTACTGTTGATTCACCGATGACAAAGTCGAAACTGTATGCTTCCGTTCAAAAGAGAACGGGGTGAAAGGTGAACCGCCGCCATGATAGAATTTGCTGAACCATTCTACGTAATGCAAACGAAGTGTGTGCATGAAAGCCAATAGTCCCTCAAGCAATCCAACGATGAACGTACCGACCAAGGCACCTAAGAGAGGTATATGCGGAGCTACATGATGACCCTCATGAATGAAATACTCAGGTACTATCTCAATTCCAAAAAATGTCAATGGGGGAATTGGAATCTCAATGATAGCGGGTAGTAACGAAATGAATACTCCACTCAATATAACGTGGACTGTGTTAAGCGCGAATATTCGGGCATAGCTTACTGTATGGCTAATCATCCCTATTGCAGATTCCATTGAGTGTACCATGCTTTCCATCCCACCAGGTAGTGATGTAACGAGCATCAATACGAAGGGAACAATGAAGGAGAGAAGTAAGAAGTTCATTGGACTGAGAGGAAAATTCGGATACACTCCGTTGTCTCCAACGCCATATCCAATTCCAAGGAAGGGAATCCAGAGATTCATCGTACCAGTTCCCGAGAACCAAGCGCTAACATTGTTGTAGCTGACACCGAATAGCAAATTGACGAAGCCGTAGTATGCCCAAAGATAGGAGAATGATGTAACAGCAGCTCTGTATTCACCATGTCTGAACCGATTGTACATATCAAGGAGGATACCCAACATGATATGAATAGCACCAATCTCGATGGAAAGCTTGAGCATGTGAGTTGACCGGTAAGGATTCGGCTCACCATCGATGTAGTGTGTGAAGACAGGCCAGAGCGGTTCGATGACAGTCTCTGCACCAAACACGCTGCCAAATAGTAATCCACCGACCATCGCCGATATTCCCATTGTGATAAGCCCATAGCTTCCAGTCTGCAAATAGCCCAGAATATCCCCTACGTCCATCTCCTTCCTTCTTGTCCACCATGCAGCCAACCCAATTAGGAGTATCAAGAATCCTTGCCCTAAGTCTGCGAATATCAAGCCGAAAATAATCGGGAAGGATAGGAAGACGATCTTCGTAGGGTCAACATCGTGCTGTGAAGGGGTGTCATAGGAAGTTACGACTTCTTGAGCGGGCTTCATAATATCAGGGTTATCGAGAGAAGTTGGAGCTGCATGGGCCTCGGGATCTGGTCTCTCGAAAGAGAGCTCGAAATAAGAGCCAAGTCGATTCTCAAGGATTTCCCGAAGTTCATCTTTAGTACTGCCCGGAACCCAGCCCCAAACCTTGATGGCATTCTCAGTATAGACTAAGTATTGCTTTGCTTCTATACGGTTCCTCTCAGCCAGAAGAACCTCCCTTGCAGCAAGAATCTTCTTGCTCCATTCACGTTCAATCATTTCCATCTGCTGTTTGAGCTCTTCAAGCTCCAATTCTAAATCCCGAATATGATCTTCCGCGTTTTCAGCAATTATGCGCGGTTCACCTCGAAAACCTTCGGGAACCTCTAAGGGATCGAAACCTGTAGCTCTTAGTACGCGTTGTGTCGTTTCTTTCTGTTCTATAGGTACGGTCACGCTGCATACTGATTTGCCGTCTTTGGACGCCGTAGTAGACAGAGAGAAAGTGTCGCCTGTCAGGCCTTGAAGGTTCCACCGAATCTCAGGAATCTCGCTTGTCGGCATGATACCTACTGTGGTATAGGTGAACTCCGATTCACCAATCATCTCGACATCTATGTCCAAGATTTTGAGGGAGGAAGCAGACCTTAGCGCATTTCGTTCTCGCTTCAAATCCACCTTAATTTTGTCTCTCTTTTCCTCGATTGAATCAAGTTGTGGTTCAACCGAGTGTACAACGTTCTCAACATATGAGATGATCTCGTCGAGGTCTTCTTCTTCAATAGCAATCGGACTTCCCTTTTCTGTTTCGGGATTCAGGCCGAGATTGTCTACTAGAGATTGCACTCGCTCAATTGCTGCGTATACTGTTTTCTCTTGGCGGGATTTTTCAACTTCTCCTACTTTGGCCTGCTGAGTGAGGTCTATGAATTCGAAGTTTCCAAATTCTTCAAGAGCAAGGATAACTTCTCTGTCGAGTTCCTTGCGAGAAACTATTTTACCAACGAGCATCTCTCCGGGACTCATCGTTTAATCATCCTAAGACCACCACAAGAAGGAATCCTGCCCGAAAGCCAAAGAGCCAAACAGGCCCCCTTCAGAAGTGCTTCCGTCGAAAGGGATTTTGAATCCCCAGATAAAGCTTATGACATAGGTGAATCTTTATGTGCATCAGGAACGGCGAGAACTCACCCTATTTGCCTTGGAGAGTATAGTCATGTGTACAGCTCAGGAAAAAATTCGCGAAATACTGAAAGCAGAAAGGGCAGCCAAAGAGAAAATTGAGGAAGCTAAGAAGAAAAAGGAGCGAATCCAGAAACAGACCGAAGCAGATATTCAGAGGGTTCTCCAAGAGAAGAAAGAAGAGGCTGAAGAAGAAGCCAGTTACTTGCGCTCTAAACTTGAGCAGGAGAGAAAGCAAATAGAAGAAGCTGCAGCTGAGGAAAAGGAACAGAATATGAAACAAATCAGGCTGTCCGCTGAAGAGAGAACTCAAGCTGCTGAAAATGCAATAATCAACATGATTCTTGGGAAGGATGAGTAGCATGAGCCAAGATTCTAACATGGTGAATATGATAAAGGAGAGAGCTGATAAACGAGCCAAGGAAATAGTCGAAGAAGCAAAGAAAGAGAGGGAACAAAGGCTCGAGGTTGCCAGAGAAAAAGCGGAGGAGCGGGCGAAAGAAATCAAAGAAGCAGCCATGAAGGAATACAAGACAGATCTTCAAAAAGCAAAAGCAAGCCAGACTCTTCAAACCAAACTAGCAATTCTTGATGCTAAGTATGAAATGCTTCAGGAAGTCATCAATCAAGCCAAAGAACGAGCTGAAGACAAGATAGGTTCCAAAGAATACAAGGGAATTCTCAAGAGACTGGCAACAGAAGCCGCCGAGGCGTTGGAAGAGGACGAAGTCGAAATCCAAGTTCCAGAAGGTCATGAGAAATACTTGGATGTAGGAAAAATCGAGAAAGAGATATCCAGAAAGAGAGACAAAGATATCTCCATTACTTTGTCAGATGAACCATTAGATGCCAAAGGCGGGGCTATTATTCGAAATATGAACAACACGAAATGGGTTGAGAATACTTTCGAGAAGCGCATAGAAAGAATGTCAGATGATATCCGACGGATAGCATTTACAATCCTATTTGGAGAAGAAAGCACGTAATGTCGGGCAAATACCGACCTCCGTGCTTCTCCCATTCATTCACTTTTTCAGCCTAGAAGACTGGGTATGTATCCGGTTAGTAGGAACGCTATAACGAACCCGTAGATTGCGATAGCTTCAATGAAGACTACGTACAGTACAGTTTTTCCGAAAATCTCAGGTCTTTCTGTAATTGCACCTAACGCAGCTGATGATGTGGTAGACATCCCCATAGCCGCAGCAGTTCCAGGCACACTGATCGCAAGCATTCCTGCAATTGCCAAGCCTATGATTGCCCAAGTGTTATCGTTAATATCGTTCTGTAGAGGGTGCAAACCATCCGTGGTACTCGATGCAAGAGCAGCAAGTTTCGCTGAGTGAAATTCGATACCAGCGATTAAACCCATGACAATGGTGAAAAGCACCATGCCCAGACCGAATAGCACCAAACTAGTTAATCGTTTCTTCAATTTCATAGAGTAATACCTCATGTTACCATACTGTGATTATGTCCCGCATAATATCGGTGTCTAAGCCTCTTTCCACTCCCACTGCAAGAGAACTGATATTCCGTATTTCATATCCCTTCAGCGTAAAGAACCCAATAACGATTCCGAGATGAAATGGAAACGCCGTCAATTGCCGTTTCACTTGCTGAGCAACATAGTCTTTGACTGCGATTTCTACTTGGAAAAGATCGCGTCCTTCTTCCTCAATTCTCATAAGTCTCTCTGCGAACCGAGAATACTTGGTACGTTCCAGACTAAGAATAATCTTGTCCCAAGAATCTGCATCTTCAAAAAGCTCCACAAAATCCCGCGAATCTTCAGTAAACCGAATCATCGATAGCCTGACTACCTCGGGTTCTAAGTCAAGAGACAAAGCTCTCAGTCGTGTCAATAGATTCTGCAAATCGACTCCTGGTTCTAGAATGCTCATTACTCGCTCGCGATCGTCTTTGGGGAAGCTTTCAAGGGCGTCTTGTACCTCTCTGAGATACCATTCCTCCACTGCAACCTCTAACGGAGCAGTAGATTCATACTTCTCAAAGGCTTCCTCTCTGGCAATTAAAGCAGTCTTTAGATTCTTGTAAGGTATAGCTTCTATCATATTTTTGATAGATCCGGTCTTGACAAGTTCAGTCAAGAGATTCTTTTGTTCAGGAGTTGTTGATGCGGCGAATTGAAGAATCTGATCCTCGTCTAGGCCAGCATGAAGTCCGCGTATGATTGATTTCAGCCCCTCAATAAGAAACATCTCGAGATAGGTCTCAGTGAACCTCCTGACAACACCTGTTACCGATTCTGATATCGTATCAATGACCTCAGCAAAGTCTTTCGAGAGAATAGTAGAAAGCTCTTCGGGATCCGGAGTAGCTGTAGTTGCTTCTTGGTCAATTACGTCTCCATAGTATGTATTCTTCAGACTATTGATGAATGCGGAGTAACTTCCTGACCGCAAAAGCTGGTCATAGTCACCGGCATCTAGAAACCGCGACTTCATTGCGCGGATTCGTACGTTGACCACACCATATCGCTTCGCAGCCATGAAAGACATCGATAACCATCCATCCAGTTCTCAAATCGACTGTGGGCACAGGTGCTTCACGCTTTGTTGGCGATATAAGTTATTCGAAGCGTCATTTGATTTCGACGCGTTACGTTCAAATAACCGTTGAACATGATAAGAAAGGGTGGGAATCATGCCCGGTGAGAAAAGCTCAGAACAAGAAAAGACGAATCAGATCAATATCCAGTCAACATTCAGAACATCAGCCACAGTCACCTTTGTGGTGCAAATCATAGCAATCATCATTATGATAGGTTCTCTTGCGGCGTATCTCATTGGGTACACTGTATTCGATTTACCCGTTGATATTCAGATTTTGCTTCTGCTGATAGGGAGCATGATTACGCTTATGGTATTCCTCGGTGCAATAGGGCTTTTCATTCGATTCTCAAGACGGGTGAGCGATGCCGTTGTGGGGCACAGTATAACACAGGTCAGTCTTGATGCTCCTCGTGTGAAGCCAGTCTTAGTTCTCTATGGTATGCTGATTGCTCTTATGGGCATAACTGGAGGCTACGTTTGGTATCTCGTGGATAAGCGGATACTATCGATATGGGCCGCCTCTCTGAACTCCGTATCGCTGAGAATATTCGGGTTGGCACTTGGAGCGTTCTTCGTTGCGCTTCTGATTCAAATAATCGTGGCTCTAGTGGGAAGAAGCGCAACAAAAGTCATAGTCCGCGTCCTTGATGCAGATGATAGCGAATTTCTAGACTAGGATTCTTCTTCATCATCAATTGCATCGAAATCGTAGTCTTCAAAGATTTCCTCTTGAGGGGGCACATAGGATTGTCGTGAACGCAGGCGTTTTTCCATCTTATCATAACGCTTTACTGTTGCATAGATGCTCCAAGATCCAAAAAAGAAGCCAAGAAGCGCTCCGAAGAGAGCACCATACATAGCGCCTGTTTCTCCCATCCATGCCCGTCCAAGAATCTGACCGGCGAAGAGCATCACGACAACGCTACATGGGAGTTCCGAAGCAACTGCTAGCCATCTTCCAGTCCCTGCCATTCCACCGTCAGTACTCTCGCTCTCTTGGTTCATGAGAAGGCCTCAATCATTGGAGCAATATCAATTGTGGTCTACCCTACACAGAGCTTTTCCTCTACATCAAGCTTTTCTAGGTTAAAGGAATCTATTACCAAAGGGAGTCATTCATGAAAGTATCACTCAATTATGGAAAGCGTAAACTTGACCTGGATATCCCAGAAGAGAACTTCGCTGGCCTTATCGAACCAACTGAAACTGAAGCAACGGAGGAAATAACTGGCGAGCTGCAAAGTGCGTTGGACAACCCACATGGCCCACAGCTTGATGAGCTCGCTGAGAACAATAGCGTGTGTGTCTTGGTTGAAGATCATACTAGAGATGAACCACACAAAGAATTGCTCACAGTAGTGGCTCCCTTTTTGAGCGATGCAAAGAGTGTGGCCTTCATAGTGGCAACAGGCTCCCATGAAGTCGAGCATCCTGAAAATCTCAAGATCGTGGATCTTGTGGATACAGCAGCAAAAGAAGCTGGAATTCAGGATTACACAGTCAGCATTCACGACTGTCAAGAGGATCCAATGATAGCAGTAGGAGAAACAAGTAGAAGAACCCCCGTGGTCATCAATGCTAAGGCTGCCAACCACGACTTGTACGTGGCACTAGCTGATATGAAAGCACATTATTTCGCGGGTTATTCGAATGCACTAAAAGACTTCCTTCCAGGTATCTGCGCCTTTGAAAGCGTCGAAGCAAACCATGCGATGGCTGTAAATCCAAAGTCTACGTTTGGTAGGCATCCGTATCATCCAAACCCAGAACGCCGTGATAACCCACTCGCGGATGACATGAGAGAGGCATACGAAATGATTACCGATGGTGCCGAAGCTTTCACCCTCTCAATCATATCGAGCAGCGATGGATTAGTCTGGGCAGAAGCTGGTGAGCTAGAACCGGTAATAAGGAATGGAATAGAGGTTCTAGACGAAACCACAAGCTTCACAGTGAAGCCAACTGACAGAATCATAGTGTCACCTGGCGGGTATCCACAGGACAAAAGCCTCTATCATGCACAACGTGGACTTGAACTGACGAAAAACGCTGTGAAAGATGGTGGAGAAGTGCTGTTCCTGGCTGAATGCCGAGATGGAGTAGCACCAGAGAAAGCAATGGATAATTTCTACAACAAATTGACTGCACCTTTGAATAAGGTTGTCAAGTCCATAAGCAGCAATTACCACTTGTATGAGCATAAGGCGTACAAATTCGCGAAACTCCTTCAGCAGGTAAAAGTACACATGTACACCGAATTGAGCAAGCAACAGGTACAAGCCGCTCATCTGGAGAAGGTAAGCGAACCACAGGACATCATTGATGAATGGCTCGAGGACGACCCTGACTGCAAAATCATGGCACTGAACAAAGGAAACAAGTTGGCGGTCTATAAGGAATAGTGGGCATCATACTTGATGTCGGAAGCCACGTTGTAAAGACGCTTGAAACGACGGAATCCTTGCTCGTATACATCCTGATTCTCCTTTCTGGGCAAAAGGGGCTCCAAAGGTTGCACCATTTCTTCAGCTGCCTTTGCCACGGAATCAAAAATACCCACCCCTCTGCAAGCAAGTATTGCGGCTCCAAGAGAAGTAGCCTCTTCCATTGCAGTTCGGATTACTGGTATACCCAAGACATCACTCTGAATTTGCATCCAGACGTCACTCCGTGCTGCTCCACCAGTAACTCGTAGTTCAGATATCGGAATATCAAGCCCTCGCATAACCTCCTGATTACTCCGCAGTTCATACGAGACGCCCTCTAGAATCGCCCGAATCAGGTGTTCCTTGTTATGCCCCAATGCAAGGCCTGCAAACATTGCTCGCGCATCAGGATTCCAATGAGGCGCCCCTGCACCAGTGAAATGAGGAATATGGATAATACCTTCTGAGCCTGCAGGCACTACTGCAGCTTCTTCAGTGATGACATCATAGACATCAACCTCTACTGCTTCTGCCTTCATGCATTCCTCATACCCAAGATTATCTCTGAACCAACGCAGAGCGGCACCAGTCGTGAACATACTGGCCTCAACAACAAAGGCATCAGGCACCACGTGACGGCTACAAAGCACCCGCATCTCGGGATCGAATTTCGGGATATCGGTGTGTGCCAGCATAAACGTACCAGTCCCCGTTGTCGCTTTGGTGCGACCCTCTCTCACGACACCTACGCCTAATGCGGCACATTGTTGATCTCCCCCGCCGGAAATCACGGGGGTGCCAACAGCTAGCCCTGTTTCTCGAGACGCTTCTTGTGTAACCTCGCCAACGACAGTACCAGACTCTACTGGCTGAGGAAGGCGTTCGGGAAGGATATCAAGTGTATCGAGAATCTCGTCAGACCACCTAGCATTCTCAATATCAAAAAGCATGGTTCTGCTGGCATTGGAGTAGTCGGTTACCATACAGTTGCAAAAACGATGAACAATGAAATCATGAACCAAGAGAAACTTGTGGGTCTCCGAATACGTCTCGGGCTCATGCTCCTTGAGGTAGAGAATTTTCGGGGCTGAGAAATACGGGTCTATGGACAACCCGGTTATCGAATAGATTTCGCGTTCCGATAGCATCTCGCGAAGATGTTCGCATTGGGGAACCGTCCTGCGATCCTGCCAGACAATTGCATTACGCAAAGGATTTCCGGATTCATCTACTGGCACTATCGTCTCTCGCTGATTTGTAACTGCGACTGCTGCTATTCTCTCAACACTAGAACCGGACTTGCTTATGCATGCCTGCAGCGTTGATGATGCCGCATTCCACCAATCTTCCGCGTTCTGTTCTACCCATGATGGTTTTGGATAGATACTTTCGAATTCTTGGTACTCCCGATGGATTTCTGTGCCGTCAGTGTCAAAAAGAACTGACCGCACCGCAGAAGTTCCGGCATCAACAGCCGCAATGATTTCGCTCATTGAAAGTTCCCTGTAGTGGTACTAAGAACTAGGATAAGAAGGCTTCGAGCAGGTTATGAGCTAGATTCCCGATATGATTCCAATATGCCCTCTATGTCTCTCCTCTCCCCGATGAGGCGTTCCTTAAGGCTCCGATTCTGTTTGATTTCTATTTCCCGACGCATAGCTTCGCTGCGGGATTCAAACCGCTCATAGTGGACTAGGTACTTGGGAGGATGCATGCGCAAATACTTGGCAGAATGGGAGTTGCCTGCTGCATGCTCACCGAGCCGGCGAATCAAATCGTTTGTTTGTCCTGTGTAATATGTGCCATCTGCAGTTTCGATGATGTACACGTAGTACATTTGGGACAACCTCTCTATATTACAACTGAATGACCTGATAAATGGGTTTGGAATACAAGAAGATAGGCAAGATTATAGTCCACGAAAACATATTCGCTTGCGTGATGCCGATATGGCCAATCGTTGGTCTGCCTTTCTACCTGTGCTCGCCATTCTGATTGTTGTATTCTCAATGAGCGCAGTAGATGTTCTCATAATACACGAGCCGTTTAGAATACTATCAGCAATTCCAATTATGTTCGTGGTCGTTCTGTGGGGTGTAGCAAGGGCCGCCTTGGAGAGGAAAGAGAATGTACGCTGAAATCGTGACCCTTACTGTTATGATAGGATGCATTCCCTGTATTCTTCATTGCTACCTCGAGAGGGGAAAATGGACAACTCTCTCATTCTTTGCCGGCGGCTTTGTGTTTGGTATCGTCCGAGAGAACATCGTTTCTTTGATGCCTACTTTGTACCAATATCCCAATCACCCCCTCTACATCGGGAATGCCCCGTTGATGATGGGCTTTGGCTGGTCGGCATCCTTCTACGCGTCTTGGATTGTTGGCCGTGATATCCTCAAAGGTCTATCTCGAAGCAATGTCAAACGGATTTGGGTTCAAGGCATTGCCACTGCAATCATAACGGCGTTCTTGTCTATTCCAGTAGAAGTGGCCGCGGGGGCCCCGGAGACGCTTTGGTGGATTTGGCCCGCTGAAGCTATCACTGTGCTATGGGAGATGCCAGCAATTGTTCCCTTCGGCTGGGGTGGAGCGGCGTTTCTGTTCGTTACATCATTTCAGTATGTGGAAGGAAGAAAAGATTCTGAATTCAACAAGACAATCATGTTCACAATCATAACCCTCCCCCTGATTCTCATACATCTTGTATACGTATTTGGCGTCCGTTCGACAATTGTGCTCTTTCTTGGCGGATAACATGATGACATCATCTGATTCAATTGGAGTGATAATCGATGAATAGCAACGGAAAATCAAGGTACATTTCAATTCTTGCGTTTGGAGTTTTTTCAACCGTTTTTGCAGAAGTATTCTCGGGGTCTGCTCCACTATGGTTCATAGACCCCTGGGGCATCATCGTTGTCCTTCCCCTATACTGGATGCATGCCTTGTTTCTGTTGAACTTGGCAATCAGGTGCAAGAGGACATCAATGAGTCAGCTATACTTCTGGGGGATTCTATTCGGGCTGTACGAGTCGTGGATCACGAAGGTTCTTTGGGCGGGATATATGGGAAAAGAACCACTGCTTGGAACATTCCTAGGCTTCGCAGTCGTCGAATTTCCCATTATTGGATTATTCTGGCACGCTGTGTTCGCCTTTATTCTGCCCATCTTGGTTTTTGAAATAGTGGTGATATCAGATGATGAATCACAAAGCCATGAGGTGCTGATGGGTCATACTGTTCATCTACGAGAATCAAGGAAGAACCTTGGTATCCTAATACTGCTCTTTCTGATCGGTTCGCTGTTTCTGTCTAACGGTCTGGAGATGAATCTCGGTGCCACGTTGTTCGCAAGCGTAGGTAACTCGCTCATCGTACTTGTGTTGATTGAGTCCCTTAGAATGGGTGGGAACAACGCTTTGCTTGCCAATTTGAAACTCGAAAGGAGGGGCATAGCGGCTAACTTGGTCATCCTCGGGATTATCTACATTGTGTTGTCAGTGCTATTGGTACCAGAGCGCTGGGCTTCGCTATTCACCATTCTACTGACAATCGGCTTCTATGGTTTGGTGTGTGGATTCTTGGGAATGAGTTCGAAGAATGAAACTGCTCTACAGACGCTGCCAAAAGAGGGGAGATACATCAGCATAAGGCGAGTGGCCACACTCTTTGCCTTCTTCACAGGCCTCTCTACACTGTGGTGTTCTATTCCGGACATCGGCAACTTAGTTACGATTCTGATCTATTTGGGAATGATACCTTCGGGTTTCGTTCTTCTTCTTTTATCAACCTATATGGTCATAAGAAACCGAACTCGAACAAATGATTTGACAGTGAAGTAAGCAGTGAAGTGTACCTGCTCATTTCATATTTGGACAACGCGGGACGCTGCTGACTACCGGGGTTTTCTCAAAACCACGATTATCACTACGATAGTCACCGCAATGAGAACTATGGAGATAAACAGAACTGGCGGAATTAGGTCCGAAGGAGGATTTGTTGATGTAGTGGTCGTTTCAGTACTAGTCGTTGTAGTACTGCTTGTTGTTGATGTTGTGACATTTGTTATCGAAAGAGGCGTCCCGGTATAGTAATCATTCATCAGGTCAAAAACATCTGTATTGTCAATGGTGTAGTTTGCAGGGAGATTTTCAAACGCCTCGCCGAAGCAGTAGAGTGGAACAGGGACTGCCGTATGATAATCTGAGATCCAAGAAACTGTTACATTAGTTGCTCTTTCAACTCTAAGACTCCGATTCTCGCTTGCGGTCATAGATGCATCGGGAACGGTATCACTCAGATTCTCACTCATGACTGTAAGCCCGCCGCATTCGTGGTCTGCTGTAACCATGAGAATCGTATTCGAATGTGATTGTACATAATCAATTGCAACCCCGACAGCTTCGTCAAAGGCGATAGTATCCAGAGCGTCATTCACCTTATCGTTATCATGTCCAGCGTGATCGATTCTCCCACCTTCAACCATCAAGAAGAATCCATCTGGATCTTGGGAGAGTACATCAATGGACTTCTCAGTCATCTCTCCAAGAGAAGGAGTCTGTTCAAAATCACGGTCCTGTTCATAGGGCATATGTGACTCCGAGAATAGACCCAAAATCTTGGAGGATGAAGTTGAGAGCATATGGGACCGATTCGTTACCACCGAGTAGCCCGAATCTTCCATGGCCGTTAGCTGGGATGGGGAGAAATACTCAGACCCACCACCCAGAATCACTTCAACATCTACTTCTTCTACCGCTTGTCGGGTTATCTCGCCGTAGCTTGACCTACTCTGAACATGGGCATAAAATGTCGCTGGCGTTGCATGCTGGACAAAACAGGTGGAAACGACACCCGTGGACTTGTCATACCCTTCTGCAATCTCCAGAATAGTCTCTAAGTTCGCTCCAGAGGGGTCCTTTGAAATCCTGCCATTAATGGTCTTCACGCCTGTAGCTAATGCTGTCCCTGCTGCCGCAGAATCAGTAATATCCGCGCTGGCACTATGGGTCAGAACCGATGCTGTAAAATCATATCGTTCCATCCGAAGGTGGCCAGTTCTGCCTAGCTCAACCCAACGGGCGAGTTTAACATGCTCGTATCCCATTCCGTCACCAATCATCAAAATGACGCTAAGGGGTTCTTCTTCCGCAGCCGGCTCTACTGGAACTCCAAGCGCAACGGAAGTTGTTGTTACCATCAATCCAAGGCAGAAGATGGTAAGGAGGGCAGAGATTGTTCCATGATAGACAGTCTCGGAAAACATGGTTGTTTTTCTCTATTTGACCGTTTATTTCTATTGTTCGATCCAAGTCGGGCATTGTCAGGCCAACAGCAGAACTATTATAGTGATTCAGTTGCTCCCAATCGTGGAAGAAACAATGGTTCAAGATTCAGCCCTCGTCACAGGATGTGCCGGCTTCATAGGCAGCCATACAGCTGAAGAGCTACTTGAACGAGGCTACAAGGTAACGGGTATTGATAATCTTCGAACAGGCAAAAAGGAAAACATGTCTAGTTTCATTGATCATCCTAGCTTTGAATTCCTAGAGGCGGACATCTGTAGCAAGAAGTTAGATGAGAGCATTGAAGATTGTCTTGATTTCGTTTTTCATCTAGCAGCGATTTCCTCGGTTAAACTCTCTGTAGAAAAGCCCCTTCTTATCAATACAAACAATCTGAATGGGACACTTAGAGTATTGGAGACTGCAAAAGCATGTGGAGCAAAGAGATTCGTATTCTCTTCAAGTGCAGCTATCTACGGAGACCCAGCTTCTTTGCCTGTGAAAGAAGACGCACCAATTGAGCCAATGAGTCCATATGCAGCCTCCAAAGCTGCAGCCGAGCAATACATCAAGTCCTATCAACAGAGCTATAATCTCAAGTCCACGATTCTTCGATACTTCAATGTTTATGGCCCCAGACAAGCCTATTCGGAGTACAGCGGCGTTGTGTCCATCTTCATCAACCAAGCTTTGACAGGGAAGAATCTCACAATTGATGGAGACGGAAAACAAACTCGAAGCATGATACACGTCAAGGATGTCGTGAGAGCGACAATCGGAGCTGCGTGTGAGAAAAATACAGTTGGGGAGACCATCAATATTTCAGGGCAGGAATCAATCAGTATTGCCGACATGGCTGAGACCATTAGAGGATTAGTTTCATCAAGTAAATCAGATATCGTTCACACTGAGCCGAGAGAGGGTGATGTGAGACACAGTATAGGAGACATCACCAAAGCGAAAGATCTTCTTGGTTTCACTCCAGAGATATCTTTTCAGGAAGGTGTAGAAGATACCATAGAGTGGTACCGTGAGCACTGACCATGACATGCGGATAATCACTCACGTCACGGTCAGGAATAGAGTAGTTTGATCAACCACACCTTCCTCGGTCTTGAGAGTCACAACCACCAGATACTGTGCAAACACTACTCCAGCAGGGAGATTCGCAGCCACAAGTGGAGAGGTCCCATACAAATCGCCAGGTCCGACCGTTCCAATATCCAATGTGAAAGTCGTATTCGATGGATACTCAGTAGGAGTCACCTCTGCTCCATGCCACAGGACAGAGAAATTGCCAGACACCACTGTGATTTCAACAGAGAGGTTGTGCGTTACATTGTCATTATTCCGCAAGCCCAAAACAAGCTCGGAGTAGTCACCAGAATCTACAGTAATGGGGTTGAAGGCCGCATCTTCAAACCCGACTTCTCCTTCTTCAACCACTGTCTGATTCAGTAGACCAAACATATCGTAATACGCTTCAATCACATTCTCGCCAAGTTCAACTCGCTCACCGGTTTCAGCATCAACCAGACCTACACCACCGAGTTTCTCTATGACAACATTCGTGGAGGTCTCAACTTCCAAGAAGACCGGGACAACATAGAATAGGTCACCACCTAGGTGGTACACCAGTCTATTCCCATACCTATGAGAACCCCACAGCTGTAACTGGCTTCGTACAGCGTCATTTGTCTCAAAGGCTTGAACGGCGGCTCCCGGACCGAGTAGCTTGGAAAGGCCTGATTCCCGAACGCCATAAAATGACAACTCACCAAAGCTCTTGTCTCCACAGCCCATAACATAAATGCCAGCCAAGTTTTCTCCAGCCGCATTTTCAAACTCAGCATTGTGCATAGCGACAAACCGTTCTTCTCCGCCGATGCGCATAATGATGTACCGAGTGTCTGAGCCTGTTGGGCTTTCATGGAAATCATTACCACTCTTCCAAGTGAAACCATTCTCAACATGATAGGTATACGCTATATCGAGTTGACGCTCGTAGAGGTCCTCAGGCCATTTCATTTGGCTTTGTAACCAGGAAGGGATATCCTGCCAAGGATAATACTCTGAATAGGTTCTATCGATGAAGAAGTCATCTCCATCGCTTGGAGATTTGTAGAAATCCATATCGCCAGTATCAGCATCAACCAACACTACACCGAGAAAACGCAGGTAATTCTCATGAGCATAGCCAGTTGTCAATGGATAATCGATAAACACAGAGATTCCGTAGTAGATGTTGCCGCTTGGGTCGACAACGATATACGCATCATCATCCACAGTCAAGCCCTGCAGAAGCACAGACTTGACTCGCGAAGCGACATTACGCTCAACAAGCATATTCAAATCTTGACCAATGAAAGACCACGCATCCGTTCCCATTCTAAGAGTATAGAACACAGACTCAAAACCTCTCAGCCTATAGTCGGGAGTACCTTGGAAAGTAGTATTTCCAACTTCATCAAAATCATCAGTGTTGACAAACACCTCATGCTGAAACCCAGTTCCTTCACCGTAGTAGGTGGCAACTGTGTTCGATCTATTCAGCAGTGCAACTAGGCTTTCGTCTTCTATCAAATCACCGCTGTAGGCATCAAGAACAACAAGGCCTTCTGTGTGCGTGTAAATCAGATGCTTGTTGATGAAACTCGAGGTTATAGTGCTGTAATCGAAAGTGAGTGGTGCCATCCAATATTCATGGTTTCGTAAGTAGACGATGTCTGAATCAGCGAGCTCCATCCAGTTGGTTCCAATTTGATTTCTCATACGAAGATAGCTTGCCTGTTGATCCCATTGTCTCACAGTAGTAAGAAAATCAACATCACCGCTTGGAGTAGCATTCGAGGTCAGATCATCCAATGTTGTGGTTTGCATATTCTGGATGCCTGATGCCCATTGCGTAATTGCAATCTCCTTCTTCGTTTCGTAGTTGAACTTCCAATCGATATACTTGTCACCCTCCATTTGTATACCGTAGTAGAGCCCCTGAACGATAGGCAACAAAGCAACTATGAGAACAAGGAAAACTGTAAGCAGTGTAAATGATCTAGGAGAGCCGACGAAGGGAACAATTTTCTCGAGTTTGAGGCGATTCAGTTCACTACTCACATGATTTCTGTCTTGCATAAGAAGGTTAACTCGCTTTCTGTAATCCTCCATAGACAGAGAACCAGCTTCGTATTTGTTGCGTAGCGAAACAAGTTCATTCTGTAGTCGGTTAAGCTCGTTCTGTAGTTGCTGTATCTTGTTGTTCATCCGCTGTCGAGCGTCGCCCATATGAATACGTAGACCGAGGAAAGCAAGAGCTGCAACGATAGTTGCTCCCAAGGCGATAATGAGCGCAAGATAGCTCATCCAAGTTCCAGCATTCACAGTCCACATGGGGACTGCCAGAATTTGAAGAACTAGAATCAGTGAACCAATTGAGAGCCCTTTTGCGGCAATGACAAACTCATCTCGTTGCGGGGCCATGAGGTCCTTCAACAAAGTAAGACCGATGCGGATACCCGTCGCAACAATGAAGGTTGAGACAAGTCCAAGGTAGAGCTGGTAAGCCTCCAGAGCCGGAACAAGGGAGGTAATTCCCTCAGCTGATGTCCCAGGGGCAAATGGAAGGGTGAAAAGCGTCCGGACCTGTGAGGCATTGATTGATATAGATCCGTGACTCATAAGCAGGAGAAGAAATGCCACATTCTGACCAGTGACTGAAAATCCACCTGATGAGACGTAGAAGAAGAACAGCCCACCAGCTTGTAAAAGCCTCCAAATAACAGCTTGTTTCCTGCCTAATTTCTTTAGCTCGGGACCTTGTGTCGTTGCACGGGATAACAGTGACAGGAATGTTGAGCGCTGAGGTAAGGTAATCATGCTCAGCAATGTGAGAAGAATTGAGGCGGTGAAGAGATTGTTTTCGAGCGTCCATATGGACCAGTAATCTACACCAGCTTTAGATCCGAATGTTGTTTGGAATATTCTCTGGTCAAGAACCCAGCCGTAGATCGTAGCTCCAACAAAGAGGAGGATTATGGCAAGTCCAACTGCAGTTATGGCATGTTTTTTGCGGCTCATTTCGAAAGCATCCTCTTCCTAAGCGTGGCTATACAATTCTGCATATATATTCAGGCTATCTCTTGTCAAGAAATCGTATTACTCTTCTCATTAAGTCATACATGTTCTTAACGTTTTGTCGTATTCTATTACGTTATTTCGTAACTCATATCAAGGATGCGGTCACGCTAAATGTATGGCGCGACCTCTCTGGTTTGTTGAGCTACTCAAGAAAGCATTTCCGCATAGGCATATCATAGCATTGCTCACACACATTCCAATCATCGGGAGCTTAATCGATAAGATGCTCTTTGAGAGCGATGACATAGTATACCTGCCCACAGACAATGTTGCAACCAAAACCATCCCGATTGATCAGTCACTGGAACTACCAAAGCAGAGTGCCATTCCTTCCCAGATTGTTCATCATTTCATAGAGAAAGCCAATTACCACTGGATAATGAATTTCTGTATTTGCAGGAGCGCAAACAAATGCGAAGATTATCCAATCGACATTGGGTGCTTGTTCTTGGGAGAAGCGGTAAAGGGCATCAACCCACAGCTTGGAAGACTCGTTTCGAAAGAAGAAGCTCATGAACATGTCAGAAAAGCTAGAGAGGCGGGACTTGTTCATATGATTGGACGAAACAAGCTGGATGCTATGTGGCTAAATGTGAAACCAGAA
This sequence comes from Candidatus Lokiarchaeota archaeon, assembly GCA_014730275.1. Taxonomy (NCBI): domain Archaea; kingdom Promethearchaeati; phylum Promethearchaeota; species Promethearchaeota archaeon. The sequence continues at coordinate 43,167 of WJIL01000126.1, forward strand.
CACAAACTCATGTCAATCTGTAACTGTTGCCCGTGCTGTTGCCTTTGGCGAGTCCTTCCTAACATGTCTCCGGACATAAGCAGGAAAGTGGCAAGAATAGAAGGCGTAAGCGTCACTGTGACTGATGCCTGTACGGGTTGTGGGGCATGTATTGAGGATATATGTTTCGTAGACGCGATTAGACTCGAAGAGGAGAAGGCTGTAATCAGTGATGATTGTCGGGGATGTGGTAGATGTGTTGAAGTCTGTCCTCAGAATGCGATAACCCTCTCTATTGAAGACGCAGATTTTGTTAATCATACAGTTCGAAAACTTGAACAAATCGTTGATACTGAATAGACC
>WJIL01000127.1 GCA_014730275.1 Candidatus Lokiarchaeota archaeon
AGACAGATCAGTGTAACGCTAGTTGGTGGTCAGTTTGGTGTGTAGAAGACTGAAATTATGAACACAAAAGTGAGAATTAGGGTTTACTATGATCGCCAATCGCTTGGATTTGCAATAATATCATTCCTGCTGATATTGCTTTATCTGATCATCCTGGCTTTTGGACAGCGGGGGGTCAACGCCGCCACTTTTCAGACATCTCAAACCATATCCACTAATATGCAGCAGTTTTACTTAACAAAGCAAGCATTTCCAGGTGGTGAAGCCCTCACTGCTTGTGCTACAGGCTATCACATGGCCTCTTTGTGGGAGATTTTGGATACATCCAATCTCCGATATAACACTACCTTGGGCTTTACTCGAGATGACAGTGGACAAGGCCCTGTAATCGGCGCAGGCGGCTGGGTGCGTACAGGTTTTTCAAACGACACGAGCAACACACCAGGGAAAGGCAACTGCGATGGTTGGGCTAGCAGTGATTCTGGTGATTATGGCACTGCTGCCTATCTGCCGTATCTTGATTGGACTACAGGAGGCGATATCGGAGTTTGGAAAACTGAGACAGATCAGTGTAACGCTAGTTGGTGGTCAGTTTGGTGTGTAGAAAACGTCGGTTACACCATCTACCTACCAATTGTACTGCGCCACTGAGAGTAGTTGACTAGAATTTTGCAAAGGGCACGCATAACCACGGCTTGCACCCGACGCGGCTATCGGCGCTCGAAATCGGCGGCCACACGCGCTTGTAGTTGTTCTTGAAGCGGAAGCTCTTTCACGAGACCCGCCGCGCGGGTGAAGCCAACCGTTAGGCGGCTGAAAGCAAAAGCGATGCGTACTGAACCCACTGAGACATCCTCTCGGTCTGCGGTCTGCAACCTTGTTAGGAGAATATCATGAACGCGACAGTTTACGGCATCCCCCTTTGGTTGATAACCATTGTTGTGACATTGATTGCACCAGTCCTGATTTATCTGATAATGAGATCCTTTCGTGAAGGCAGAGAGATCAGTTTCTGGCCACCTCGCATAGGTCCTAGACCATTAGACAAGGAAACTGAGGGCAAGAAATCTTCCTCAGAGACCTCACAGCTTGCCAGCAGCTTTTTCTTGGAGGAATTCCCATCCGATTTCAACGAGAACTTTGAACCAGCTAAAGAAGTGTTGTTAATGGGTGTAACACTTCGCCGAATCTTGAAGACTGGGTATGGAAAACTCGAGGAAAAACTTCGTAAAGGTCATATCATTCGAGTCCTGCTTGTCCACCCAGAGGGTGCCTCAGTTGAAATGGCTGCTAGTCGTTACTATGCTGAAATGAGTCGAGACCCCGACTTGAAAGGCTCACAGATACAGACTGCCCTACAACTTTTCTGTAGTTTGCGCGACGTTGCTCCTCAGAGGATGGAAATTCGTACGATATGCAATCCTCTCACATTCGGGGGAATTTGTGTGAACCCAGACTCGGCTTCCGGAATACTGTATCTTGAACATTTTCCATATAGAACGGTCGCCGACGCACTGCCCAAATTTGTGCTTCGGGCAAGTGATGGACAATGGTATGATTTCTTCAACAAAGAGATTCAAGTGTTATGGGATAATGGAGTTGAATGGGAATGCTCTGAATAGTGATTCAGAAGCCGCCCAACAAATCGCTGCAGCGGACGTGGCTATCGAGTGTTTTTCAAGGTCCGTTTTCGTTTGCGGTCGTTTCAGTGATTGCTGGGCACGTTGTCTCAACCGCCACGCCGCTGAGCTCAAACGTTATGCAGCGCAGTTGTTCAGCGACAAGTAATGTTCTATTTCTGAAGATAAGGAGTAGCCATGAGATATATATACTTAGATCCAAAGTTCACAGTTTGCTATATGGATGGAGAGTTCTCCCTAATTGACATCTCTCGAGACATTTTCTACGAACTTAGCGATGATCAAGTAGAAGTTGTTAGATTATTGTCGGGTGAGTATACACCTGAGATAATTCGAGAATCATTTGATGTTGCCAGCCAAGAGTATCTAAGTGCGTTTCTCGAAAACCTGGTACAGCTTGGAGCAATCGCCTATGCAGAAACCCCTTGCAAGCGATTCCATATGCCGATACCTCGTAAGTATCCAGAATTATACTCCATACATTTCGAGGTTACAGGCCGATGCAATCTTACATGTGAACATTGCTATAATGCGCAGTACATCAACGGGACTGAGTCCGAGCTAACTACCGATGAAATTTTTGATTTAATCGAGCAACTCAGGGATTTAGGTATACGTCAAGTTGTGTTGACTGGTGGCGAGGCGTTGACGCGTCGGGATTTCTTTTCAGTCATAGAAGAGTTTGTCTCAAATCGGATTAGGGTTAGCTCAGTGTTCAGCAATGGGATTCTATTAAGTGATGAAGTTGTGAAGTTTTTGACTCACTGTGGATCAAAAGTGAATGTGTTTATAAGCTTGGATGGACTAACACCGCAAAGCCACAATGCTTTGAGAGTGTCTTCCTCCCCAAACTCTACGGCGGATATATTTGAGAGTGCCGTTGATGCCATAAAAAGGACGGTTGACTCGGGTCTCTCTACACGCATAAACACAATTATACATCGGTCTAACTTTGAAGAGTTGCCAGGTATGTATGATTATCTAAATCGACTGGGAGTAGATTGCTGGCGATTGGCTTTTGCAAAAGGATTTGGAAGATACGGCAACACAAGATACAAACATGACGCAAAAATAGAAGATGTACTGCAGATTCTATACCCGTTTTTGGATAGGTACCTGCATGATTATTCCACAGGGCACACAAAAATAGATTTGGAAGTGGAGATGATTTTTCGAACGAAGATGCTCTATAAAGGGATAAAAGTCTTCGATGATAAATCACCATGTTGTCAGTACCATATGCATAGATGTACGATCAAACCTAATGGGGATGTAACTAGATGTGCTTATCTTAGTGATATGCCGATAGGGAACATACGCTCTCAATCACTTGAAACAATTTGGTATTCTGAAAAGATGCAAAAACTGGTTTGTTATCCCGCCATAGAAGTTGAGGGATGTAAAGAATGCACTTATCTGTACATATGTGGGGCTGGTTGTAGAGCTTGTGCCTGGCTAGAAGGAGGAAGTTTTTTTAGCGGGAAGGATAGCCAGAGTTGCCGTCCGATTGAATTCTTGCATAATATGGTACTCCCTCTCATTGAACGGCACGGTTTCGACTTGGAGTATGTATAATGGATTGGCTGCAGAGGATCGAGCGACTAAGACGAGACGGAGAATGCGGTTTAGTTATCCAGGAGTTGGACAACATCCTGGCAATTTGCGCTGACGACTACATGGTCTTGAGCGAAGTTGGATTATGTTTCAAGCGTCTTGGCAGGTATAGCGATGCTTTGTACTACTACGACTTGTCTCTGAATGCAGAACCAACAGCCAAGACACTAAATCGTAAAGGGCTGCTCTTGCTAAAGATGGGTCGTTATGAGGAATCTGTGCAAAGTTTTCGCAAGGCGTTGACCCTTGAGCCAGATAACGAGGCCATTCATAATAACCTTGGAATAGTGCTGGATGAGGCGGGTAGAGTAGAAGAGGCTATAGCAGCTTATACCAGAGCTATCGAAATAGCCCCCGAATTCAAAGAAGCTATGAATAATTTGGGAGTGGCTTTAGACAAGATTGGTAATTGGGAACAGGCAATTGAACAATATGAACGTGTTCTGCTGATAGATGCGGGCTTTTATCAAGCCTATGCTAATATGGGTATAGCCTACCGCAAAGCTGGTAATCGAGAAAAGGCGAAAGAATGTTACGAGATCGCACTCAGGATAAACCCAAGCAACCAAGAAATTCAACACAATCTTGAGCTTATAAGTCCTGAGTTAAGCGGCTAATCCATTACGAAAGGAGGTGATAATAGATGAAAGCTGAACAGAAGAAGCAGGTAAAGCATGCTGAGATTCGTGTTAAGAAGGACAAGGAGGTTCATATCAAGGCTAGTATGAACAACGAGTAAGTAGTAGATGTCACCTGTGTTAAACGGTGACTAGAGTTTCTCGACGGGGTAGTCCTGTTGCCCCGTCGAGGCTCTCCATTTGAATGGGCCAGAAGGTGTTAGTGCGCTGCATAACACGCGCATGCAGCTGACCGGGCTGAGCAGAGTCGTGGTGAGGTTCGGGAAGCCTGCGGTCGGGGGTTGGACGAGGGATATGGCGGGCCTGAGCCGCCCGGCAGCTGATGCGCAAGCCGTTCGTCGGCTTCGCTCTCCCCCTCCTGCGTCAGGGGAGGCTCGCCGACGAATGGCGCGAGTTCGAAATGAGCGTCATCGGCTTGCTTATCACCCTTCTGCCAACACCTTGTTCACCCGCGCGACCGCCGCGGGGCAAGTTTCACCTGACACGCACCCGCGAAGCCGACGAACTGCTCATTGCACCTGACCGACCTACCGCCTTTGTCATTCAATGGCTCATCTCTAAACCCGGTGCTCTCAACACAGTCCAGGCTTTGCTAAGCCGGTCGGCAGGTGAACTCGCGCCATTGGGCTGCCATCAGGACGAAAGGAAGGAAAAGTATGGTCAAGATTTTTGAGAGTTTGTCTGGACAGAAATGGTCAGCAATAACTCTACAAGTATCCATTCTCGCAGCAAACGTATATTTCCTGCTGAACCAAGATACTCACCTGTTTTTTGGACTCTCTGTGATCCTGGTATTGTCTCTCTTCTGCCTACAAATTGTGAGTAGACGGTTCCTCTTGTTCTACCCGGTCCGCCGGGATTTCCAAGTGCCTACACCGATGTTTGACACCTATGTTCTGCGAGTCTTCATAATACTTGCCATCTTGTTCCTGGTTCTAGGTTTTGTTCATTCATCATCAACATGTTTCTCACCATCTGTCAGTCTAGTTCTTTCCATTGTAGCAGTTGTGTTGTTGGTCATTTTCCCAATACTGTGGATGGTGTTTGGCAACAGGCTTATAACAAAAGGAATATTCCAGAAGATCAAGGGCAAACGGGTGAAACAGATTCAGCTATGCCCACTCTCTTCTGACAATGATAGACACTATCGAGTGAAGATTAAAGAGCTGGTTTCTGCCGAGTCTGCAAGGATTATCATAAAATGTGATGAGTGTGGAAAGGAAATCAAGGATGAACCACTCATACTCGGCTATTGAACTGCTCAAATCTTTTTTCGAATCAATGCGGTGACCGCCCAACACAGCAT
>WJIL01000128.1 GCA_014730275.1 Candidatus Lokiarchaeota archaeon
AGGTAACCCATACGGCGAAACTCTGTACATCAAATCTAATGCTTTTCCGTCCCTCATGAAGGTCAGGAATCTCTCGAGCGTGTCTTGGTCTATGTCAGTGCCAGGTATCCCTTTGTGAAGTTCTATTGCAGCTAGCCACCCTTGTGAAACAATATAGTCAAGTATTATGGCCTGTTTCTTGCTGAGTGGACCAATGAACCCTTGTTTATTTCTCCCAAATCTACGTTTCAGGTCATCAAGCGATATATTTTCTCGAGATTCAAGAGATTCCAAGTCGGTTCTCCATTGCCGGTCTTTAACGTTGTACAAATGATAATTGGCGTTGTAAGCTGAAAAAGCAATACTGGATAAACCCGGTATGGTAGCTTTGACCTTTTGGAAAGCTAACGGTGATATCATCATGTGATGAAAGTAGCGAGGATTCCCGTGACTGTCTCCCAGCCGCGTTATAGTCCTCAAATGTTTATGAGGCCACCGCTGGGCACGGCCAAGATATACGGCCTCCTGTAGTCCCAATACGGGAGCTCGCACATGGGCCCATATTCTCAGGCCCATAGCCATCATCCACATACGCTCAATCCATGCATCTTCTGATTCTTCTGCTTCTTCGCGACTGACCGGGAGCTGTGTTATTACTTTTCCAGATTTGTTCAGCTTCTCTGTAATTTCGGCGGCACGTTCAAAAGCCAATGTTCTATCATACATGTAATTGCGAAATACATGCCATGGCTGCTGCTCTGTTTCTTCTGGAAATGCCAGACTATCAATATGCAGTTGCTGAGATTGTGTCTGCCACATCCATCGAACGTAAGGATATGTATCAGCGGAATGAATCATGCTTCTATAGTGGCCCAACAACATTCCATACAGCATTCTATACTTCTGAAATCGGGGAAAGAAATCTAAGGGATCTTCCTCTGGCTGTCCTTTGCAGATGTAAGCAAAGAAGGCCTTTATCTCTTGACGTACTTTTGATGGCCATTGTGGAGGAATGAGTTCATCAAATGCTTCTGCCACTGTTTCACCTCGAATGGGAATCCGGATACCATCGGTAAGTCGATCAATGCATTTCCAATCAGGACGGGGATCATCAAGTATGGCGAGAGCATCAAAATCGGGGGCATCTGCAGCCCAGCCCTTTCTCCACAATTCGGCATTCGTTTCATAACGAAGGGCACCCACTTCATATTGTCTAATAGTATGCGCTTGGATAAGGAGGTCTTTATGCACAATAGCAAGATAATACCTGGCCGACCCTTCGATATTGTGAAGCAAGAAATTGACCATCTCATTGCCTCGTAATAAGCGTGTATACCACAGATTCGTGTCAGGTGGGTATATGCTTGAATCAGTTTTCTCGTCAAGCACAGGTGTGAAGGTGCCTTCCCGTACTAGAACCGGTTCAAGGCTAATGATGTATTCTTTGCCCTGACGCACGTAAGTCTTGCCGTTTTCATCGAGGATCGCCTCTTGGTTTAGCTTTACAAGGGCATCCGAGGTGATTTCTTCGCCTGAATCAAGTTCAACAATTGGCCCCTCCGCAGACCAGGAAAGCAAACCACTTTGCCAAGAATCCTCAAATCGGACCTGAACTTTCCAGGGCTCTACCATAGGTTCTCACATCTCCAGTAGCTAGGCGCGTATTTGTTTTCTGTTTTATGAGGAGGAGCGTGACCCAGATAGTCTCGCTTAACCACTACATTCACGATTCACACCAGCCCCGTCTCATTCCATTTGATTCTAAACACAGACATCGTATCACGCCCCGATATTACATTGTCATCGAGATGGACTGTGTATAATTTCTCATACGCGTAATCGAGTTGCCAAGCCCAGTAGTTGAACAGGTCGTCGAAAAAGATGAAGTAATTGCACCCTCTTTCGTGGAGATAGAGCAGTATCTCTCTTCCCGACATGTTGCCATGTATGATTTCAGGACTGACCAAGCCAGCAAGATCAATGATCGTACGATTCGAAAAGAATCTGAGCGCTCCAGCATCGTGGATTGCTAGGACAGCGTCTTCGGGGGTGTGATAGCGTAGCCAAAGGCCGATGTGTACTTGCTGCTCATTGATATTCTTCACTGCATTACCATAGAATGGAGCCTGGTCCAGATAAGCGGGAACAGAAGGGACAATGAAAAGAAGGCAGACTACAAAGCCCACAACTACCGTATCACTAGACCCCGGTTGCGAATCAAATCGCTCCAAGAGGCTTCGAAAGAAAATAATCGTACCAGCGAAAGCTGAAATCAAGAGAAACAAAAATACAGGGACAAGATAACGAGCGTTGTTAATCAGTGCGCCATAAGGATTCGTAAGTCTATACAGCATCAGTAGAGAAACACCAAGCAGCCAGCTCATAGGACGCCGAGCTTTGATGAGGAGGGGAAAAGAAACAATCCCGATAATGATGAAGGGATACTGTTGGATCCAGAGTCCCCAGAAAAAATTCCAAACCTCAATTTCAGACGGCGTCGGAACATGCACCTTCGCGTAGAAAGTATCAGGCAGAGGTAACCCAGTTACTGAAAGGCAATGGAGAATCCATGGGATCACTACAAGGGCAGCTATAACAATCATTGCCAACAATGAAAGAATCCGTCTCCGGTTCAAAACACCCGTGGTATACAAGAAGGCGGGTCGTATAAGCAAAACAAAAAGAGCCAAGAGAGCTCCTTCCGGTCGCGATAAGTACGTTAGCCCCATGACTACACCCAATAGTATGTCACAGTGAATATCGTGTTTTGGTAGAAGTGTTATGCCAAGCATAAGTAGGAACATGAAAAGTGGTGTTTCCATTCCCGACAACATAAGCCATGTATTCCGCGGCAGTAACACAAACGAAATCATGCCGAGATGCCCCCAAATCCTGCCCCCTGTAGCTTCGGAAATGAGAAATCCAACGAGACAAGTTGTTATACTGTAGAATACGGTGGAAATCAAATAGGTCCCTAAAACAAGCTGTGTAACATTGCCAGTCAATCCGAAAAGCGGGGCGAGAACAACCGACCATAAAGGGCTAGTAGAACCAGTGCTCGGGTATCCAGGAGAGTATTCCCAAGGCCGACCTTTGTATATTGTCCGAGCAAAAACAAGATGGATCCATGAATCATCAAGCGTGAAACCTGGGTGAGTACACGTGAGCATAGTCAACAGGTAGTGAAGGCAAGATGCAACAGTAACCGCTGTCCCAGATATGAAAAGCAGTAAATCTGCTCTGTTCTCCGATATCCAATCAGGGACAGAGAAAAGTGATTTTCTGAGGCGATTCAGAAACGAATGTTTCTTTGCATCCAAGTTTTCAGGCAATCTTTCATCACTCAGCTACTAGTTTCTCGAATCAATTGTTGAAACGTAGACTCTTCAATATTTCCGCCAGACAGCACAGCCACGATATTCTTTCCCCTGAACCGCGTAGGATTCTTCAGAATCGCAGCGACTGCAACAGCTGCTGCACCTTCAACACGCTGGCCTTCGGCTTCATAGAGAATCTTGAGAGCATGTGTAATAGTGCCCTCTTCAACCAAAATCATGTCATCCACCTTATCCCTCATGATCGAAAGTGTGATTGAGCCCTCCTGAATACCGCCCATCAATCCTGAAGCGACAGTCTCTTCCTCTTGTACTTCGACAAACTCATTCGATTTCCAGCAATAATACACCATAGATGATGCTTCTGCCTGAACACCGATTATCTCAATTTCAGGATTCAAACCCTTCGCTGCAATAGCGATACCAGATATCAAACCACCACCGCCCACGGGAACAATGATTGCATCGGTCTCTGGTTCTGCCTTCAGTATTTCCAGTGCAACAGTACCTTGACCCGCAACGATATCAGGATGGTTGTAACCACTCACATAGATCAGATCCTTATCGTGTGCCAGTTTCTTTGCCAGTGGTTCAACCTCCTCGTAGGAGCCCCTCTTTATCACTGTTACATCAAACTGCTTTATTTTCTCGAGTTTACTCTTCGAGACATGTTCAGGCACCACAATTGTTGCATTCATTCCCAGTTCAGCTGCCGCTAGACCAACAGCCTGACCGTGGTTTCCTGAAGAGGCGGTTATTACCCCTTTGGAGTCCCCTTCCTGCTCAAGTCTAGATAAGGCAGTGAATGCTCCCCTGATTTTGAAGGCACCCGTCTTCTGCAGGTTCTCAAGCTTGAGATACACACTGCCATTTGTTATCTCACTCAGGAACGCGGAGCGGATTAAAGGGGTGTGTTTTATTCTGGTCTTAAGCAGTTTTTCAGCATTCTCAATGTCACGAAGCGTTGGCATTTCCACATCACAGACCCCATGAAACACAGCTTGTCAATAGAGACTATTCAGCTTGTCGGCAAAAATGTGTTTGTAATTTGCTGACTGAGACCATCAGAATAGCCCTTCCACACTCAAGTACCGTTGCCCAGAATCAGCGAATATGGCTACAATTAGCTTGCCCTCATTTTCCGATCGCTTCCCAATTCTAACTGCCGCTGCAGCCGTTGCCCCTGAAGAAATGCCAGCAAGTATTCCCTCTTCGGCGGCCAGCCGTCGGCAGAATCTATACGCTTCGCCTTCCGCATCTATCGTGATAATCTCGTCCAGAAGACCTTCTTCATATAGGCCTGGAACAAAGCCAGGACTCGTGCCGGGCAGTTTGTGCTTCTTCCAACTTCCCTCAGAAATCATGGGTGCGGCTTTGGGTTCCACGCCAATCACTTCTAATCTTGATTTCCTCGGTTTCAGAGCTTCTGCGATGCCCATAGCTGTTCCTGTGGTTCCCAGCGCTGCAATAATAATGTCAACTTCACCCTCAGTATCCCGCCATATTTCTTCAGCAGTAGTCTCAATGTGAGCCTGTTTGTTTGCGGGATTGTCATGTTGGTTTACGTAGAACGAGTTCGGTATCTCCTCGTGTAGCTCCATTGCTCGTTCTTTTGCTGCGGCAGTGTGAAATTCAGGCGGTGTCAGTTCGAGCTCTGCGCCGAACAATCGCAGTATTTTCTTGCGCTCATCACTCA
>WJIL01000129.1 GCA_014730275.1 Candidatus Lokiarchaeota archaeon
TATTCATAATTGAAGAAAAGACTCAAACGTCCATAGAAACCCTCCAGTGGACCGTTCTTAATGATACAATAACCAGTGTCAGGATTGAGTTCCACTGTATATGCTCTGTCTATGTAGTATCCCGTTGGGGTGTTCGCTTCATAGTGTATCTGAAGGGTGATTCGTTCATCAATCTCAACGATGTCAATAGTGATCGATACTTCGTTATCTACTTTCGTTTCATAGAACAGGGTGCCATTATAAGTTCGAATGTGGTTTCCTTCGACTGTGTAATTCCACTCTCGAATGTACGCAGCTTCGATTCTGTATTTTATCTCACTGTTTTCGTCCAAGATTTCTGACAATTCTTTAGGTTTTGCTTGAATCCCTGTTATGGCAATGCACTGTGTGGGAATCGATAATACAACAAGACTGGCAAGAATAGCTCCTACCGCGACTCTGAGCAAAACCCTTTGCATTACTGTTCCTCTCCATATTGCTTTTCCAACATATAGAATGGTTGGTGACGTTTATCTATTTTTTGACAATATCCGGAGGCATTGCCGCATTTTCGCTTTCCCTCCCATTATGAGACCAATTTGTAGATTCCTCTTACTTTTCAAAGGGAGGACCGTTGTCGTTATATACCCAGTATTACATGGTATACATGATTGATATGACTGAAGTACTCTCGGTGAGAATTGATGAAGACCTGAAAGAGCGACTATCATATCTGATGGATCACCGAAAAATCGTAGACAGGTCTGCATACCTGCGTCAATTGATTGACAGAGCCCTTACCGAAGATCTCCTTGATTACCTTGCAGATGAAGTGAAATCAAAACGAATCAGTGTTTGGAAAGCCGCTTCCATTGCAGAGATACCATGGCGAGCGATGGTGAATGAGTTGGCCAAGAGAGATGTTCCTACTTATGATGAACAGGCTTTTCGAGAGGATCTCCGTTTCCTAGAGGAACACTAGCTTGATTGCCGTTGTCAACGCATCACCCTTGATATACCTTGGAAAAGCGGGGCTTCTGAACCTACTTCAGGTGCTTTTCGATGATGCGGTTGTATCAAGACAAGTAGAACAGGAGGTTCTTGATTCTAGCTACTCTGAGTATGTATCTCTAAAAAGCGCATTTGACGATTGGCTGAATATAACAGAAACTGAACTGACTGACGAATTTCAAAAACTCAGTAATTTTGGCCTTCACATCGGGGAGGTTCATACCCTTGCCCTGGCTCTACAGCTGAGAAAGCAGAAAAAAGAATCAGTGGTTGTAATTGATGACCTTGCAGCTAGGGATGTGGCTCGCACATTGGATCTGGCTGTCACGGGAACCATTGGCATCATTCTTCAAGCAAGAAAACAGGGTCGAATCTCAACGAAGAAGGCCTTATCAACGGTGGAATTTTTGGTGCAAGAAACAACCTTCCGGATGTCTACTAAACTCTATTCTCAGGTCCTATCTGAAATTGAAGGATAGTCAACAGCTATTGCTTTGTCTACCGTGCAATGTCTTTGAACTCTATACGCTCTTGGTAGCACTACTCAATCCTCAAGACGTCCATCAGGGAGCATTCGAAGATTGTGTATGATATATCTCTCTAAATCCCTACTGATTATTCTCGCTTTGATAGAATCCAGTTCGTTCACTTCTCTGCTATCTGTTCTCGACTGACTGATGAGTAAATCTTGCAATACGAGCCGATCACCTTTAGGCGAGGATACTGTCATTCTACAGCCAGTAAACCAGAGTATAAATTCGAAATCGGACAGGTTCACTCACAGGCGATATTCATGTCCACGGAAATTGTTTCCGCAAGTCAGATTATAGAAAATGCCGAGTATCTTATTGCTCTCACAGGAGCCGGGATTTCAAAAGAATCGAACATACCAACTTTCCGCGGTGAAGATGGTCTCTGGAGGGAATATGATGCTACCGATTTGGCTACGCCTTCAGCCTTTGCAAGGGATCCCGAACTGGTCTGGGAGTGGTATTCATGGAGGCAGAACTTGATTGCTGATTGTGAACCAAATCCTGCACACCTTACTCTTGCAGAGTGGGAAGAGGAGGGGTTACTCGAGTGTGTCATTACCCAAAACGTTGACGGGCTTCATCATAGGGCAGGGTCAGAGGACATCTACGAGGTACACGGAGATATCTGGGCTGTCAAGTGCACGAACTGTGATTACCGTGGGCGGCTTGATGAGCTCGCAGATGGAGTGCCGCATTGTGAAGAGTGTGGTTCGATACTACGACCAGATGTTGTTTGGTTTGGGGAAAGTCTAGATCAAGACGTCATGAGTCAAGTCTACTCGGAGCTTCAGCAAGCCGACACGTGCATCATAATCGGTACCTCTGGAATAGTTCAGCCTGCAGCATCATTTCCCCTTATTGTCAAACGGTCCGGTGGTTCTGCAATCGAAGTGAATATCGAAAAGACTCCTTTGACTTCAGCGGTTGATATACACATCGACGGAAAGGCAGGTGCTGTTCTCCCAAAGATTGATTCGATGCTAAAAAGACGTGAAGTCTAATCCATTTCAACTGCGCTGTATTGCAGACAAGAGATAAATGGGGGAACCAAGGATTGGTTTATTCAGGGTGGCAATTCATTGGATATATTGGTAACCGGCGGCACCGGTTTCATAGGCAAGAACTTGGTTAAACGCCTCCTTTCTTATGGGCATCACGTGAGCGTCCTTATTCGCGAAACTAGCGATACATCAGTACTACCTGATGCTGTTAATTTGGAGCTAGGTAATCTACTTGATAAAAGCTCCCTAACAGATATTGTCGAAGGCAAGGAAGTAGTCTTCCATCTTGCGGCTTACTTCGATTTCTATCCTAGCGACAAGGATCTCATGTATCGGGTAAATGTTGATGGGACAAGAATGCTGGCTGAAGCCAGTGCTGATGCTTCAGTTAGCAAGTTCATTTACTGCTCAAGTACTGAAGCAATTGGACCAGTTGATGATCCTCCTGCTGACGAGGAGACAGAACCGCAACCTGCATTTGACTACGGTAAGAGCAAAGTCTTGGCAGAAGAAGCTGTTAGGGAAGTCTCTTCTGAGAGGGATTTGATTCATACCATAGTTCGGCCAACCGGTGTGATGGGTGAAGGAGACCTCTATACTGCTTATGAGACCATCAAGGCTCTCAATAGAAAGGAAGTCCCCGTGCTTCCAGGCGATGGCGAGAAGCACATCATGTATACCCATGTTGATGATGTAACACGGGGATTTGAGGCCACCATGGTTCCAGCTGCCAACGATGAGACCATTATTATCTGCCCCGATAATCCTATGAAATACAATGACTTAGTCGAGTACATTTGTGATCTTCTTGGGGTTGAACCGCCCAAGAGACATGTTCCCACGACGCTTGCTAAACTGGGAATAGCGCTGATGAGCCCGTTCAAGAATTGGAAAGAGAACACATTTCTATGGCATCCTCAGACGATCCAAAGTATGGATGAAGAACGCTGGTACAGCAATGAAAAAGCAAAGAGGTTGCTGGATTGGGAGCCACGGATTAGCATGAAAGAGGGGCTGAAGAGGGCAATTGATTGGTACTATGAAAACGGCTATCTAGAACGGAGGCAGCAATAATTGGAGCCACTCATCGGCCTAATCCTTGTAGTGATGCCAATCATTCTTGCTTTTGTAATGCTGGTGGGCCTTCATCGAGCTGCTGATGTGACTGGAGTAGTTGTTTGGCTTGTGACGCTAGGCATCGCGATTGTTGCCTTTAGCACGGACATAGGAATAGCCCTTACTGCAAGCCTTGCAGGCATCATCAAATCATTCCCGATTTCCCTAATGGTGGCTTCTTCAATTCTCATGATGACATACATGCAGGAAACGGGAGCACTTCAGCGTCTCATCGTTTTCTTCAAAACGTTAGGTGGTGGAAGCCGCCCGATGCAAATCATGCTGATCAGTCTAGGTCTCGGGCTGTTTCTTGTCGGTATCGGGGCAACCCCCGTATCGATGCTCCCACCGGTGATGCTGGCTCTTGGCTTCTCTCCACTTGTCTCTGTAGCTCTCCCTTCCATAGGGTATGACCCACTCACAACATTTGCTCTTCTAGGTGTTCCAGCAGTAGTTTTCCAAGGCGAATACGCGGCAGTATCTGGAATCAGTTTGCCTCTATGGGAGGTTGGGATTACATTTGCAATGTATATGCCAATAATCACAACCATGATTGCCATATCCATGCTCTGGATTGCAGGTGGTAGGGAACTCCTCGCCAGCAAAGAAGGGCTGTTTCTGGCCATACTCAGTGGCGTAACAGCAGGTGGAATTGCCATTCTCAGCAATCTTGCTTTTGTCAATCAAACCACACTCACCAACGTTTTTGCTGGAGCTGGAGTGATGGGAGTGCTTTTTGCCTATTCCAAGATACGGGGCCGTCCGATACTTGACCAATCTGTATTAGACGATGATGATCGGTTGATTCAACAGTCTATGAATTTGCGAAAGGCAAGCATCCCCTGGATTATTCTTGTTGTACTCTGTTTGATTACGAATCTGATTCCACCTGTGAAGGACTTGCTTTTTACACAGCTGAGTTTTCCAGTGAACCTACCTGGCTATCCTTATGGGATTAAGACAAGGTTTCTATGGCAAGCATATACTCTCATGCTCATTGCTACAATTGTATCAATCCCTCTCCTAGGGAGTGATAAGCAAACACTAGCCAACACTTCCAAGAAGTTTCTCAAGAGGGCGCCTCGGCCGGTTCTAGCCGCTGCAATTTTCTTCGCAATGGCTGAAGTTATGAATTTCAGCGGTTTCACAATCGCAGCCGATGGGACATGGGCATTTCCTGAAGCTAATCCAACCAACAATATGATTCATCTCTTGGCAACAAGTACTTCCTCATCTTTGGGTGTCTTCTACCCGCTTACCGCTGCCTTTCTGGGTCTTCTCGCTGGATTCATATCCGGATCTGAGACTTCGGCTATTGCACTCTTCACCGGATATCACTATCAGGCCAGTACAATGATTGGCGCTGACTCGCTGGTGGTATCTGCGTCAAATGGAATTGGCGGTGGGTTGGCCAGTGTATTGAGCCCAGCAAAAGTACAGAACGCCGCAGCAGTGATAGATGAAATCGGTATTGAAGGGGAGGTCATTCGGTATGGAGCTATCATCGCGATAGTCATCACTGGCGTTGTGGCCGGCCTAACGATGCTATGGGCATTCGCATAGCCAGCTATAGGAGTGAAACCTTCTCCTAAGAATAAAAAGAAAGGGCGAGGGCCCTAAGGGCCCTCCCAATTAAATCAATCAGTTGACTCTGCTCTGTTGTTGCGTTTGTAGTTGCCTACGTAACCACCGAAGCTACGATTTGGACGGCCGTAGCCCTCTGATTTCTTCTTTTTCTTCTTTGGTCTGGATTTCTTCTTGTAGCTCCGTTTTCGCTTATCTCGGTGTTCTTCTTCTGACATATTGACGTCGTAGTTGACTTCCTCGATTTCCTCGTCAGCTTCTTCCAGTTCACTATACTTTCCGATTTTCAGACGTAGATGATTTCGAAACGTGCCGGTATACCCGTTTTCCAATTCGTAGGTCTTACCTGTTTCCATCTCATCAATGGACTCATCCCAAAGAGGTACAACGACAGTACCAGTACTATCTCCAACGGTTGCATCTAGGACTCTGTGCTTGGAACCATCACTCCTTGATGTCACTTCTCGGGCTTCTCCCTTGTCGACCACCTTGAAGCGAATGTTTACGTTTTTCATACCAGGCTTTAGCTCAGAAACAGTTGCGTCTACAGGTTCAGGTTTAGTCATAATGAATCAAACTCTTCTAACATAGGCGTTTTCTAATACCCCTCAATCAATAAAGACAAATCTACTCTACCAAATGATTTTGGGTAATGCCTCTTTTTACGTCTTTTTAAGATACACACTTTCAAGCGCGTATATAAAGTTCAGCTTTTGTAGGTGCTACATCTTAGGCTGAGACCCTGTGAATCTTTGGGCACTACTATGGTGGCGCCTCTTCCATTATTCTTTGATAAAGCGAGTTTAGGGAGATGATGTAAAACGGCAGTATCACCACAATGTCCACAAAGACCCCGATAACCGCCAGTGCAACGACAGCCATTGCAAGTGGGTTACTTATCGGTTCCATAATGGTTCCAAAGAGTATGTTCCAAACGGCCAAGGGAGCGAACCAGATAGCAAAGAGAAATAGAAACGCTATCCATGTGGTGAATGTCCATAATGGATGCTTGGTAGCAGTACGTATAGCATGCTTCAGTGCTTCTATTGCTGACTTATCTTCCATAAGGCTGGGAACATACATGGTTTGCACACCACCAGCAAAGAAGACCCATCCAAAACCAATTGCTCCGAGTATCACATTTGCTGGGCCGCTCACAGATCCGCCAAAGACAAAAGAAAATGCGGCAGCCGTCAGGACAGCCGGTCCAAGTACAGTAAATGCGATGGTGATGCCACCTAGTGCGAATTTGACAAGGTGCTTCTTGAACCAACTGAATGGTGTATCTGCCTCTTTACCCTTACTTTCTGTCAATTGCTTAGACATTCCAAACACAGGTGCCATCACCCAAGCACCAATTGCGAAGACAGGAATGACAACCAGAATGAACACACTAGTCAGTATGAAAATCAAATCTCCGGAGGAGATAAGGGGTAACCATGTTTCCATTAAATCCCTAAATACTGCATAAGGGTGCAGCCCCGAAAAGATGGATGACATGATTCCTGCCAAACCCGCAAGCCCGGCTGTCATGAATACCATGATAACAGCCATCTGCGAAACAGCTATGACATACGTCATGAAATTGTCTTCCAGATGCTCGGCGGATTTTCGTAGAATCTCAGTCACTATCAAGTAAACACCTCAGATATGGGCTGAATAAGCAATAGCATGATCGTTATGCAATCCTCAATTTAGTAATTCTATTGGAACTAAGTTCAAGTTAAGTCTTTTTCAAACGCCGCTTATTGCGGAATATCAAGATTCTTGGTGGCTTCTGAAGTCTTATTTATTCTTTCTAGGAACCCGCCTTAGTTGGTCTTGTTGGATCTTACATACTGGTGCGAAAACAAGTTTTATGTGAATCCCTGCATTGAATGTACCAATGACTGTTTGTTCTGCGTAAGAAACTTCCAGGACGGTGTATATGGTTTCGAGCTTGCTGGTGAAAGAAACCCAAGTGCCCATGAAATCAGGGAAGCCATAGAGGATACTTGGGATGAGAGATTCACAGATGCTGCGATAGTTGGCTTTGGGGAACCACTACTGAATCTTGATACATCGCTCGAAGCCATAGTTACATTAGAGGAGCTTTCAGACGTGCCGATGCGTATGGATACAAATGGTCAAGCATCTTTGATCCATCCGTCACGCAATGTAGCTGTTGAGCTCAAGAACGCAGGACTAGAGGAAATCCAGATTTCATTGAATGCCTCCTCTGCTAAGGTATATGATTTGCTCTGCCAGTCGGAATTCGGTCTCCGTGCTTATGATGCCGTACTGCAGTTTGCTCGAAGCTGCAAAGATGTGATGCGGGTTGTTTTATCGGTTGTAGATATTCCCGGAGTAGATATTGAAGCATGTAGGCAAGTAGCTGATGAACTGCAGGTGGATTTCCGAGTAAGGGGATTCAAGGGTCCTTCACACATTGCCGATAGTATTTCTGAGAAATTGAGTAAAACTTGAACACAGATTCTCCTGAGGAATTGGTTGTCGAAATATATGACCAAATATATCTGATACAATGCTTTCACATAGAATATGAAGCTGACTCAAGTCACAGACCGTGTATATGCCGACACAACTGGAGAAAATGCTGGCAACTATGGCATTGTGGTTTTGGACGATGAAGTGGTTGTTGTTGATAGCGGTATGTACCATACGCTTACTTCTGATTTCAGAGAAGAAGTCGAGAACGAATTCGGGCTTCCTATTTTGAAGATGGTCTTGACTCACTACCATCCTGACCATCTGTTCGGAGCACAAGCATTGAACCCTGTAAGCGTCATAGCTTCAGCTCCTACCCTTGCTATATGTAAAGAGCTTGTGGAGAATGAATGGCGAAAAGAGAAACTCGTAGCACAGGCCAAGAAGAACAAGGATGAACGTCCAGAAATGTGGAAGGCTGCGCAGGAACTCGAGCTCAAGCTTCCTGATATCATATTCAAGGAACGCCTCCAAATTGGTTCTGATAATAACATGACAGTTGAACTAACGGGCGGTCATACCAAGGGGTCATCTATAGCCATCGTAGAGCCAGATCATGTGATTTTCGCAGGAGATTTGGTTTTTCAGGGCTCATTCCCATATGCCGGAGATCCAACCTGTAATCCTGATGATTGGCTAGACGCTTTGGAAGGGATCAAAGATGCAGAAGCAGAACAAATAGTTCCCGGCCACGGTGAGCTTTGCGGGAATGATGAAATTGATCGGCACGTCAAGTTCCTAAGGAGTCTGAGGAGAGAAGTACTAGGGGCAATAGACGAAAATCTTACTCCAGAAGAATTCATGGACCAAGGTCGCACACCAAGCTATTATGATGAAAAATCCGAAGGGCGTGAAAAAAGCGCAGTAGAGCATTGGTTCGAGTTCTATAAATAGATTCCATTTCCAACGCAGGTGATGGAAACACTGCCAAAGAACATAGCCTTATAGGCGGACATTTGAGTGATTACTTCAAAGGCACATAAGCAACGAGGATTTTCGATTTGGCTATTGACCGAGATTACCCGAACCGCGTAATCAGTTACCCAACTTTTGGTGAGCTGAGTGAGATTCTGGCAAAGGACTTTGACTTGATAGAAAGCTCGATGCAATATGGTATGCCAACTTTCGTGGTGCGCTGGCCCGGTTATGAGATTCCATCAATTGAACACCAGCGCGATGTCTTCAACAAACTGGAGAAAGAAGCGGACAGATATCGGCTTTGGCCGGTTGTTCGTTGGAAAGACGAAGAATCAGGTGAATACTTCATTCGTTTTGCTCCACAGCAAAAGGAAGAAGAGGGCGATATGCGCATCAATTATGCCCTCTTCGTGGCAACTCTAGCTACAATCAGTCTTGCTGGATTTCTGCAAGCTACGAGCCCTGTCTTTTTGACATTGTTCTATCCTAATGGCTGGAATCTATGGGACCTTGCGTTTGTGACTGGAACCTTCCTGCTTGCTCTTATGGGCATAGTTTTCACACATGAAATGGGTCATTATCTTACTGCGAAAAGACGTGGCATCGATTCCTCGGCACCCTATTTCATACCTGGTTTACCTCAGATTGGTGGAACCTTTGGTGCTTTTATTCAACAGAAAAGCCCTCCACAGAACCGTAGGGACCTTTTCGACCTCGGTCTTGCTGGACCTTTAGCTGGATTCGCTGTAACACTGGTTGTTCTTGTAGCTGGTTTTCTGATGTCGGTTCCTGTAACTGCTGAGCAGCTAGAAGCAATAGACGCAGCCTTTCCCAATATGACAGGATCCCTACCGGTACCTTACCTGTTTGTTATACTGGAGATGGTTTTCTCTGATTTCATACCACCGGGTGGTACAATCTATCTTCATCCAATAGCTTTTGCAAGCTGGGTTGGTTGTCTTGTGACCGCACTCAATCTCTTTCCAGCGGGTCAGCTTGACGGTGGTCATGCGCTACGAGCCATTGTAGGGCCCAAGAAGCACAAGTACATCGGGTATGCTGCTATTGCTGTGATGTTCTTGATGGGCATCTACCTCATGGCCATCTTGGTGCTGTTCCTATCACGTGGAGAGCATCCTGGACCACTCAATGATACGGTACCTGTCTCAAAGACTAGGATTGCCCTGTTTGTGTTAGCAATCATTGTTGTTGCACTATCTATCCCCCCATTGTGGCAGACCTTCACTTTCTAGGAAGTCTGAGCAACAATCAAAATACGACCGGCTCGAGGGTGCGAGTTCTGGTCAAAGTGCCCTCCAGTTTGGTTATTGCAGAGGAATTCTTTAGTTTAACATTCAGTCATAATAGACTACACCCATCTCAGAGTAGTCATCTTCTTCCTCGGAGTTTTCATCGTCTTCTTCATCGCAGCGCCCAAATACTATCCTTGTAGCCCATTTGAATAAATAACCAAGAAGAACGAAAAGAGAGAATAGCATTGAATATCCAGCAAGTAACGTAATGATTGGAAATACCCAGCCGGATGTATCTGGCAAATCCCGGTAGATGAGGACCTCCCAATAGTCTCCTTTTTCGAGCTCACCCGAGATAGTCAGGTTCGTTGCTGATTTGGGTTTGATCGTTAATTCTAATCTTCCCAGTGCATATGCGGCAGAATTTTCACTCGCATGAGATTCGTCGTTCATCTCTTGAGACGCGCGTTCTGTGCTGTTTACGAATATGGCCGCGTATCCTCTGATTGAAGCTGTCCACCAATCTCTATCAACGAAAGAAACTTCCAGCTCATACGAATGGTTCCCCTCAAGCATAATGCTCAGTCGAACCAAGCTATCTTCGGAAGTTTTGTGCAAATAGCAGTGCTGTTCTTCGACTTGACGGTCAAGTGCTAGGTTATGTTCGATTAACCCTTCCCAAATACCCATACTTAGACCAACCCACAGCATTATCATGAGCCATCTTCTTTTTCCCCCGGGAAGATTCATTACCTATCTCACATCTACTATCCCTATATCGCAATATAGAGTTTACCGGTTATTCGATGAGATGTTCAAGAGAAGAAGTAGTACAAGAAGAAGTAGAGATGACCCACAAGAAAGTAAGCAAGGACAACGAAAGTTGTCCTCACTTCGTATTTGGTATTGAACCAGTTTCAGATTTGCTTTAGAATTCGAGGACAATCTCTTCTTCTTCTTCGTCCTCTTCTAGCCTCATTACTCCAAGCTCAAGTAAGCGATCCATGACTTTGTGTGCCGCTTCATCAATTTGAGGTTCGAACTTGGCTCCAGTGATGACAAGTTTGCCTGACCCAAAGAGGAGAATAACCACTCTTGGGTCTCGCATCCTGTAAATAAGACCAGGGAATTGCTCGGGCTCGTACAAAGTGTTTTCCAAAGTCATCGCTGCAAGTTCAAGATTAAGCTCGTATCCAAGACTGGCACTGGCAACAATATTTTGAACGACGATAATTGGCTTGCCGGTGATTTCGATACCTGCTTCACGGATATTCTTGACAATCTTGTGAACGGCTCTCTTAGATTCTTTCTCACTCTTCGCTCCGGTACATACCATCTTCCCGCTGTTGAAGATGAGTGTAGCAGTCTTTGGTTTCTTGAGTCTGTAAACAAGGCCTGGAAACTGCTCAGGATCAAACTCGACGTTTGGCATTGTAGCAGCGATTTCGTCGAGATCAAGTCTCTGATTCAAGATTACTGATGCAACAACGTTCTCGATTTTCGTGGTTGGCTCTGGTTTTGGCTTATCTTCTGCCATTATGGTCATCCTCCGCCTTTATATATGGAATGCGACTGGTCCGGTCATATATAAATCCCTTTTTAAATGCCACGAAAGGAAGCGTTTAGTTTTCTCAAGAAATACTACTTACGAGTCGTTTCCTTATACATGCGTGCTTCGAGGTCGATTTGTGCCCGCATTCTTCTTCAAATAGGTATGAACCACATTCCACACTCTTTTAGTGACATCTTGGACAGGCGGCGTTGCATCGATTATTTGAGCATTGCTCAGATTCTTTTCTATCCATCTGAAAATCTTTCTGACTTCGGTGAGATATTCCGGATCTTCGAAGTAGTTCGGCTTTCCGTTTTCTCTGTCGTTTATTCTGCTCAAGCCTATTTCAGGAGCAACATCGAGAATTAGTATAAGATCTGGACGTGGTGCAAAATCATTTAATTTCATAATTTCCTCTGGGTCGATTCCTAGTGCACCTTGATATGCTACATTTGAAAGATAGTATCGGTCCAAGATGACCACTTTACCATCAGAAAGAGCGGGTTTGATGTATTTCTCAACATCGATTTTTCTATCTTCAATGAAGTAATTCAGTTCTTCTCTAGGGTCTACAGAACGACCGTGTATGGCCAGATTCCTGATTTTTTTCCCCCACTTGCTGTTTGTTGGCTCATGCAATCTGACGGGGTCATAGCCTTCTTCTTCAAGCCGATCTTCCAGCTTCTTTGCTTGAGTAGTTTTCCCTGTTCCGTCAATCCCTTCTATAACAAAAAGGAAACCGGTGCTATGGTCTTCTCTCCCATCATGATTACTCATTCAACAATCCTCTTCGGCCAGGTTACCTGAATTTCATATTAAGCGTTTGGTGGCACTGATGCAGCTTTGTTCTCATTTCTCTTCGGTTTCTATATTCGGGCACGAGCCTTCAACTATCCGAAACTTAATAGAGCGTCTTCTAACCGGATTTCTTGAGACTGTTAGAAGCAACTGTCTAAGGACCACTACCGCTGGTGGCGTTGCTCAGTGGACACTGGGAAACCCTTTTATGGTGTATAAGGTTTCGACGCCGCCAAGCGATTCAGTAGTCTATTTCATCATCTAGCTCAGAGAGTGACACCTGAATGATTTCAAGAAGAAGAACCATCGCATTTGTTCTGGCGTTTCTAGTATTCGTGAACCTAGTAGGCACCGCTTCATTAGTCGAGCAGGGCGGAGTTGAAGTAACAACTTCACCGTCATCGGGTTTTGAAGTTTCAGCAACCGATTTGCTTGTTCTCAATGAGACTTGGACCGATTTGGATTTCGATGATGATGATTTGGTGTTCCACGTTTACAACCACTCAACTGCATATCCGATTGCGGATGCAAATGTATCCCTTTACAACACGACTGATATGACGCTATACCAGTCAAAAGCGACAGGTGGCCTCGGTGAAGCTCGTTTTGAAGATATTCCAGTTGGAAACTATACCTGGAATGTAACTCTTGAAAATGCTCAAGGTGATTATGATCCGACTGCCTACCAGACGGGTGTATTCCACTCCGACGGGCCCGAAGCGATTACGAATGTAGAAATCGGGAACCTTGACTGGGATAACGATGATGATGATCTTAATGCGACCATTCTTGCTAAGAATGGAGATCCTGCTGAAGGCTTGAACTTCACTGTCTACGATCGAGATGCATCCACGGTGTATAATGAAACGACAGTAGATGCAGATGGTGTGGTTTACTTGGAAGATATCCCCGAAGGCAACTACACATGGTATCTAACAGTTGCATCAGGTGACTATGACGGCTATGTGCTGAATCAAGAGAATTTCACAGCAGATGGAACAACAATCATGGTTGAACAGCATGTTGGACCTGTTGCAGGTGATCCTGATTACTATGATTTAGACATATTCATCGGCTATGAAAACACATTAGATCCCATTGCAGGTGCGCTTGTCAATGTTACCTACAAGAACGGTACGGTAATTGATACACGGGTAACAGGAACCAATGGCACACTCGTATTCAAGGACTTGCCTGTTGCATTCATCAACTGGACAGTAACCCTCTCGGGCGAGCATTTGGGCCTAAGTCCTTATTCGTATAATCTGACTCAGGTTTCAGCAGATATTCGAAGCCCAAATCTAGTATCACCTGGGAACCAAGAGTTTCTAGTTGGAACGCCCAATATGACATTGACGTGGCAACTCGAGGATGAGTATCCTCTGAACATCAGCCTCTACGTTGATGGGTCCTTGGAAGACAATGAAACATGGAACAGCAGCTCCTATGAATACACGTTCAACATGACCGGCTATGAACTGGGAATGTATGATGTTACCATAGAGGCCTTGGACCAGAACCAAAACTTGGCCAGCGATAGTATTTCAGTACTTGTCTATGAGAACGTAACTCCCGTTGTTGAAGGTCCGGATGAAACCATTGAGTTCTACTATACTCAAACAGGTTATTCGATAACTTGGAATGTTACAGATGAACATATGGACAGCTATCGAATACTCAGAAATGGTACTGTCGTGAAATCTGGAACTCTTAACCCTGATCAACCCCGAGTCACAGTTTCCCTTGATGGTCTGGGTATTGGCCTATACGAGTACTCTCTGATTGCGAATGATACGAGTGGCAATACAGGTATGGACAATGTCACTGTGAAAGTCAAGAGAGATGATATTGTACCACTAGTCGTGTATGCCCCACCAGAGATTCACTACTTTAGAGGTAGACAGAATCTGGTTCGGAATTGGACTGTTACGGATGAATTCAAATCAAACTACTCCATTAAAGTGGACGGATTCATTGCTGAATCCGGAGCTTGGGACTCGGAAACAATCGAGTTTGATTTCGGCGGCTTATCTGATGGTGTTCATTGGGTTGTTCTCATAGTTGAGGACCTTGGTGGCAATACCGTACAATCATCTGTAAAGGTAGTCGTATCTCCACCTTTGGTCGAAACCTACTTGCTTGGTGCAGGCGTAATTGGTGGTATCGTCCTTGTTGCAGCTGTGATTGTCTGGTATGTTCGATATAGGTGATAGTACCCTCTCGTCTGATTCAATGCCGTCATCCTTTTATTCGAACAGAGGAGCGGTTCACTAGAAGGAACCAATTCATCAGATACTCTACCTTGTTTGGTGTTGATTATGAAATTCACTCCTGTCGAAGAGATTCTTGAAGGCGAGCTGATTGACAAAGAAGTCCATCTGAGAGGATGGATTCACAGAATCCGGAAACAGAAGAACATGGTCTTTGCCATTGTACGAGATCATACCGGAGTTATTCAGACGGTCATCAAGAATAACGCAGTTTCGGAAGATGAATACGAAGCTGCTCAGAAGATGCTAATAGAATCTCTTGTTAAGATTCGTGGGACTGTCAAGGAGGATGCAAGGGCTAAGGGTGGTTACGAAATCCAAGTATCGAAACTGGAGGTCCTTCACTTTGCTGACGAATTCCCCATTACAGAGGACCAGAGCATAGAGTTTCTAAACGACAACCGCCATCTGTGGATGCGCTCGAGAGCCATGACCAATGCTCTCAAGGTCAGGGATGAAGTCTTTCGAGCATCAAGAGAATATCTGCGAAACAATGGATTTTTTGAAACCACCTCTCCCATGTTTGTATCTACAATGGGGGAAGAGGGTGCCGAGCTGTTTGAGGTGGATTATTTCGGCGACACAATGTACCTAACTCAGACTTCTCAGATGCACTTGGAACCCCAACTGTACGCGTTAGAACGAGTGTTCACTCTAGCACCATCTTTCCGTGGTGAGAAATCACGCACTCGCAAGCACCTTACCGAATTCTGGCATTTGGAAGCCGAGGAAGCATGGTGCGACCATGACTGTAACATTGAACGTCAGGAAGAACTCATTTCGCATATTTGCCATTCAGTTGCTGAGAATGAAGAGAAAGCACTGGATGAGATGGAAGTCTCGAGGAACCGGCTTCTCAAAATCGAACCCCCCTTTGACCGGATAACATATTCAGAAGCGATTGAGTTCTGCCAGGACGCCGGTGTCGAAATCAGCTGGGGTGAAGACATTCGAACGGAAGCAGAAGATGCTCTAACTGAAGGACGGGAGACATTTCTGTTCATCGAATACTACCCGAAGGAAATCAAAAGCTTCTACATGAAAAACAACGAGAAGGATCCTCGTACATACAAGAATAACGATTTGCTAGCTCCTGAAGGATTTGGAGAAATCATAGGCGGAAGCCAGAGAGAAGACGATCCTGACATACTTGTAGAGAACATAAAAGCAACCGGTGATGATCCTTCGAAGTATGAATGGTTTGTAGACATCCGGAAATACGGCAGTGTTCCACATTCAGGCTTTGGTGTCGGAATAGATCGACTTATTCGATGGATGCTCGATTTAGATCATATTCGCGATGTGATTCCCTTTCCAAGAACGGTACGCAGAACATACCCGTAGAACAGTTTCATTAATTGGCTCCCATGCATCGTATTTTCGATGACTTTGTTCAGAAGTAACTATAAGCCAATACTCCATAAGGGCATATGGTACATCCAGATTATACCAATTAGATAAAATGCAAAGACAAATGGTGGCAAAATCATGATACAATTGGGCTTCATTGAAGATTTTGTTGTATGGTTGCAGAATATCCCTCAGAATCTTCAAGACCCAGTTGTTGTTGGCCTTGTATTGTTTCTATTGAGTTTGGCATATATCATAATCTCTCGAAGCCTTAGCTCCGCATTGGAAGAAATAGGATTATCCGGTCAATTTTCTACGGGTATCAGTCTAATCCTTCGTTTGATTTTCGTCGTAATCGGGATTATCCTGGTGGTGAATCTATTTGACCCAGCTATTGGAGCACTATTGTCCCTTTCTACTGTTTTCGGTACCGCCCTGGGTCTTGCTTTCTCACAGGCCGTAAGTGAGATAGTAAATGGCCTCTATATTTTGATAGCACGTCCCTTTAGAGTTGGTGATTATGTTAGAATTGCCAATGACGAAGGAATTGTAACTGACGTGAATCTTTACTATACTCGTATTCAGCAACCTGATGAGACCCGTTTACGAATTCCGAATTCAAAAGTACTATCAAGTGATGTTGTCAATTTCCGTGTTGACGTGAAGGATGTCATCAAGGATGTCACGAGCGAACGATTGCAGACCCTGAATACTGACCAGCGGGGAACTCTGAGCAACGTTATCTCCCGGCTGAAATCAATTACCCATACCGAGACTGCTTTTCGTTATACCTTTGATTTGACAATACACCACAGTCTTGACCATGTTGCTTTGAGAAAAAATTTCGATGAAGTCTGTGAAGATTGGGAAGAGGTGTTTCTTGTAAAACCCAATTGGCAGGTTTGGGATACTTCTGATAATTCAATTATATATCGTGTTACCATCATCGTGGATGAGCCGAGAGAGCTCTTAGTGCACATTGCCGATTTGATGAATGAATTACTTCTACCTTACAGGAAGAAGCCAACTGAAACAGAGGAATAATTCTCACATCTCTTAGGATTCTTCTATTTGCTTAGCTTCGATGAGCTGCTTTTGGTGTTTCCGTAGCATCCAGACGGAATACAGCAGAATAGCTAACCCCCCGAAAATACCCATTAACCACAACTCACTCGCAAAGGGATGAGAAAGCCATTTGGTCAAGATGTATACATTGAGACTGAAGAAGAAAATACCAAACGAGATAATTATCGCATAATATGACCACGGTAATCTGTCTTGCTCCATATTTAGCCCGTGCTTCTCTCCAAGACAGAACTTTATAGAGATTGCCATCTCACTTGTCTTTTTTCCACGATTTCTACTGTTATCCCCCTCATTACCACTAAAGAACCTTCATTCAGGCTGGAGTGGAATTTGTGCGATCTAGGATTTTTGGTTATTTTCCTCTCTCATTTCCAGCGGTGTAACGAGTAATCCTTCGGATGTCGCTTTCAATACGACGCGCTTCTCAATTCCAGCCATACGCCTAATAGCTTCAGGAATAACCATTCGCCCTTTTGCATCCACTTCTGATATGTCACCATAGAGCACATGCTTCTGCCCCTCAATAAGACCATCTCTGATACGCAATATTCGATCTGCGTATTCAGCAACGCGGGGATTATGTGTGACGTTCACAATGGTTGTTCCGAATTCTCGGTTAGTCTTACGCAAAGCTTCCATGACGATATCGGCTGTTTCGGTATCCAGTTCTCCAGTAACCTCGTCCGCGAGTAGAAGCTCTGGTTGGTTTGCAAGCGCTACACAAATGGCTACCCGTTGGTTCTCTCCACCTGATAGCTGATTTGGCTTATGGTCCATTCTGTGCTCCAGATTGAATGTCTCGAGTAATTCCTTGGCTCGTTTGTCTATTTTGCC
The DNA here is from genome assembly GCA_014730275.1 of Candidatus Lokiarchaeota archaeon. Lineage (NCBI taxonomy): Archaea > Promethearchaeati > Promethearchaeota > Promethearchaeota archaeon. Next base: position 17,773 of record WJIL01000129.1, read on the forward strand.
CTTTGGAGCATTGGCTAGTTTCATCGGGACTTTCACGTTTTTCAGAGCTGACAAGCCTGGGATGAGATTGCCAACCTGCCAGACAAACCCTACCTTCTTCCGTCTGTATAGCATGGCACGCCTATCGTTGAGCAAGGTGATGTTATGGCCATCAAAGAGCACTTTCCCGGCTGTTGGCTTGTCCAGAGCCCCGATTAATTTCAGGAGCGTTGATTTTCCCGAGCCGGAAGGTCCAACTATCGAGATGAATTCTCCATGATCAACCTCAAAATCCATACCCCTCAAAGCGATAACTTCCTTTCGTCCTCGGCGATAGACTTTCATGAGATCTCGTACCACAAGTTTGTTCTCTTCCGCGATTTGTTCTAAATCTTCCATGTTGTTCCCTCCAATCAGCTGACGTACTGGATTTCCTTCGCGATATTTTTCTCCAAAGTCTCTTTGGTGATGAAGTAAGTTGTAATGACCACTGCTGCTATCGTAACCAAGAAGATGAGTCCGATAGTAGCAACCGGTACACTTGGAATCACTCGGAGCCTCAGCCAGGGCAAGGAGATTGATGTGCCCAAGAAGCTCAAGGGGATCTGAATTGCAAATCCTGTTAGTACGAGACCAATCAATCCTCCTATTGCTGCGGCAACCACCGTCGTAGCCAAGGAGTCTACGAGCATCGGAATCATAATGGATTGGCTTTCTGTCCCAAGGGCTCTCAGCACTGAAAGCGGCCGTCTTAGATTCTGAATCCTGACAACGGTGACTATTGCAATGCCTGCTGTCAAGTAGATTAATGAGAAAACTACATTCAGAGTATAGACGCCGTATATTGTCTGGGCACCTCTTGAATCGAGTGACTGATCAAGATTCAGGAGCCCTGAATCGATGCTTTCGAAAGAGGACTCGGATAGATCGGAAATTTCGTTCATGACCCTTGTGTAGTTGGCCCCATCATCCAGCTTGATATAGAAGCTGGAAACTTTGCTAGTATCGGTGCAGGTATGGACATAGTCCAGATTCATAATGGCAAACCGATTCAGTTCGGGTTTTCCTGGGAAGTAGGTGGTTTCTATCCCATATTGACTCTGAAATGCTAGGATATCAACAATTTCACAATCTGACGTGTTCTGCCAGCTAGGGCCCTGCAAAGTGATTTCAATTTCGTTCGAATAAACTGGTGTTCTTCCAGAGATACTTGTCTCGTAATGATGAACTGGTTTGAACGAGGTAATCACGTTTTGGTTGTTGAGTGACATCTGGTTCAGAGATTGGGCAGGGGTTTGGTCATTGGCAAAATAGTCTAACCAGAATGCTGTTTCAGCCCAAGCTTGGGCTTGGACACCAAAAATGTCGATTTCCTCTGTTACATATCGATAGCTACCATCCCATTGTGCTTGCCTGTATTCTACCTCACCGGACGTCTGAAATACAGCAGAGCCTTTTTTCACACCATCAATCTTAGTAATCTCATCTAGCATATCCAAGGTGACGTTGCTCATCTCTGGACGCACTCGAACAACAACATCTCCACCTGCCTCAAACATGCTTAGAGATCGAGTATGATTATAGCCTGTTTCTGCTGAAATGGAACAGAACAGACCGGCAGCAAAAACCAGACCAACAAACACAACCGCTATGGATTCACTCTTTTTGAACATCATGACGGTTCGTGACAACAAACGAGATCCGGGTGCATACTTCTCTGTTTTCAATCGAGAGACAATGTTCGCTTTTACGTTTGGACCCCCTCTGGAGAGCAACCGTGCAAAACCCAAAACAAAGATGCCCATGAAGATGACTATAACAATGCTAAAGTACAGAGTTGCTCTACTGTATCCAACTCCCGTATATCCGAACAAGGAAAACATTGGATACAAGAAGAAAGCCGAAATCCCGACAGCCGCAAGGTCAATGAAGGGATTGCCCAGATCACTTTCTTCCTCTAAGACTTCTTTTTCCAGCCATGCATGTGCTTCTTCCGGTGACATAAGAAGGGCTTGAACTGCTGTTGGAATGGATACAGCCACGCCGACACCAAAGGCGAAAAGAAACACAGATGCAACAGCATCTTGTTCAAGGAGCAGAGTGAAACCAGCCATCCTTTCAAAACTGAACTCAAGTAGAGTACGAACTGAACCAGAGAGATAGGACGAAAGTAGGCCAACCAATACAGCACCGAAGCTTCCAATCAGTGCCACGGTGATGGCTTGCAACAAAACCCATTTGAAGGCCTGCCAGCCAGAAGCCCCTCTGGTTTTGAGAGTACCGACATTTTTTCTTCTTTGATCAGCGAGAAGTTCCGAATTATAGTAAACTAGCATGATTCCCATTGTGAGGGCGGGGACGGAAAAGGCCAAAGAAATCGATGTGACGGTTTGAGCCCATCTCGAATATGAAATGAGTGTGTCTTCCAGTTCGTAGTCGGATAGATAGGCATAGGGCAGGGTGTCCTGCTCTATCCGTTTCCCAACATCCTCAGCCCGATCCGCAGGAGAAATATCTGGATACGAGAGTATAGCAGATTCATCTAAATCTACCCATACAATATCAGACTGACTGACATAGCCCCTTGGTTCTAGCCGAGAGAAGATTTCATCCAACCCGTGCTTGGTCGTTAGCATTCGAAGCATTGAAGCCCCTTCTCCGGGAGAGTACCAAGACTGGCCGAAAAGACTGGTTTCGAATGTTCCAACAATGATGAAATCCTTTTCTATATCGATTCTTGTTCCATTCTCATAGATTCTCGCCTTAGCCGTAAAATTGTCCCCTAGGGATAAGCCATAATGCTCAAGGGTAGAAGTTTCAATGTAACACGAAGAATCGTTTAGATTGCCTATGCTGATCGTGATTTCGAAAGCCTTTGGAAACATTGAGAATGTGTTTTCAGAGAGTCCAAGATAGACATGTTCTTGATACATATATTCGTCGGCGTCCCAATCATAGGATCTTACCTTACTGAGGAGGTCGGCACCTTCTACGTCTTGCTGGTCCTCGATGATACCTTGGATGTCATCTGTTGTTGTTTCATTTTGTTCGTAGAATTGGTAGGACATTGCAACTTGCATATCAACTGAGATTTCTGTTGTCATCTCATTTAGCACGTCCGGCCGAATGCTGTCCATGTAGAACAAGACACCGCCCAAAACCCCTGCAGACAAGGAGAATACAATCAGTGTAGCAAGTACTTTTCGCTTATCTGATGATAATCTGGCTAACATGTACATTTAGACCCCTCCTCGGTAAGGGCCAGCTTCGGCCCAGTGTGCGTTCAAAGCTTCCTGAAGATTCACGCGAGAGTTTGTTACAGCCACAATGACAATCATGCCCACCATAGAAACCACAAAGAAGACGAGAATGGTAAGAAGGCTTATCCATGGGATAGAGGGGAATATGCCTACAGGGAATATGAAGTTGCTAGTGGAAATCGTTGCAAGTGTGTTTGCTATGAAGATAGGGGAGAACAGCAGAAGCAACATTAGGGCTGATAGTGTTATTATGAGCAACTCGGCAACCTGTGTTTTGATGACATCTATCGTCTCGGCTCCCATCGCTCGCAAGAGAGCTACTTCACGTTTTCGTGAGCGAACATCCTCGGCTGCGTAGACTGAGAACCCTCCAAACATAACAAGAACCATGGCTGCTGTTGTCATTGTATCGACTGCGCGGTTCATACTGTATCTGGCTTGTTTGATATATTGGGAGAGTTCATATTCTACAGTTGTCCAGCCGTCGTTGGCGTACATGAAACCAATTCTCTCTGGATTCTCACTGACTGCGTTACCACAGCTATTCATGAGTTCCTCCGCTATCGCTGTGGAATTTGTGCCTTCATTGACGTTTACACAAAGGACGCTACGTGCTGAACTAGTGAAATTAACCCCGCCTGCAAGATATTCTCTGTTTGCATATATGACATCTGTTCCGAAAGGCCGCTGGTAATAGGAATCGTGCTGGGTTTTCAAGAGACTTGCATCAGAAAGGCCTTTCACTATGCCGAGAACTGAAAACACATAGATTTTTTGACCTTCGTCTGTTTCGATTGATGCTCTCATGGAATTCCCCACAGCCAAATCGTATTCGTCAGCTATGTCGTTAGTTATTATGGCGCCATTCGGTGTATCCTCCAACTCCTCCATCTTCTGGGCAAGTATGGCTGATTCATTCAACAATGTTCCTGTATAGTCATATCCTACTTGACCAAACTCGCTTGGATCGAAAGCTGCTAGACGTAAATCTCCTCCATACTGTGTTGAGAGCATCACGTCCAAAACAGACAAGAGAGCCATTTTTTCGGTATCTGGATGAGCAGACACATTGTTGAAGAAAGCTTCCCAGTCTTCTGGGTGTTGTTCATCTAGATGAAATGTCATATCTCCCGCAAATGCGAAGCGGGCATGGTTCTTCTTGGTCATGGGCAATGATGTATCTATCACAGCCATGTTCCATGCCAAGCTTATGGCGAGTACCAGAACTAATATCGTTGGGGCTGCTGATGAGGCACTTTTTCCAACTCTTCGAACACCCACCGAAGCGGACAGCTTTCCTACTGCTTTTTCAAACTCTCTGGATATTCGTGAAGAACCCTTTCTTAATGCCTTGATTGTCAGGCTGGCAATCGCTAGAAAGATAGCCAGAGGCACTACAGAGAGAATGAAGGAAAGCATCGGGTTAGTTTGAGCTTGGGCTCCAAGAGAGTACAAAGCTACTGTAATAAGAATCGATAACACCAGAACGACCGAATCCCAACGGATAAGTCTCAGACCCTTAGCTAGCTTGGCAAGCTTGCCTTCACCTTCATCCACTGGCTCTTTAATTGCATAGATAACAAAGTAGCTGCCCAGCGTCATCATCGGAAGAATCATGCCAACCACAGCTGTTAGAATCAATGATTCAAGCGTAATAAGAAATGGCTCGGAAAAGAACAGGTTTGGTATAAACTGAAAATAGCCGACAGCAGAGAGAGCTATTCTGCTAAGCAACACACCGAGTCCTAATCCCAATATGGTGCCAGAAGCTGAAAGAATCAGTATTTCTCGAATGATAATCCTGTCAGTATCTTGTTTTGAAGCTCCTCGAGCTTGGAGCATACTGGTCTCATACTCACGTTCATTCACATTGTATCGTATTGCAAGCAACATTAAAAGAATGACAAGAAGCATGATCCCTGTCGACCGCACTAGCTGGCTCATCCTTGCACTGGCTTGCCAGTCTTTGTATTCCAAAAGTGCCCTACCTATGATATTGTTTACTCTATACTGCGAATACCCTTGCTGCTCATATTGTGGATCTAAGCTCTGCACTGCCTCCTCTATTCTTCTAACAAAGGCGATGGAACTACTCACATCAAACGGTGTTACTGGGTCCCTGTTGATTTCGACGTGAACGGACTCCTCTATGTAGTAATTGTCATATCCTTCTGAGCCCACGACTTCGGGGAGGACAATGGCTATCGCGAAGTATGAACCATACCACCCAGGCAATTGCGAGGGGTGGTTTTCAAACAACCCGACGACGGTCATATTGATCCAATGTGGTTGTTCCACATCACTTCTGTAGTATGAGTAGTTTATTGTCTTGCCAATGGAAGCATTTAGATCGGTTGCTCTTTCAAATGCAATTGCGATTTCGGATGTGCTATTGGGATACCGGCCCGATTGTATTGAATAGACATCGGGAAACTCCTCGAGGTAGGTACTATCGATGTAAGCTATCTTGAGGTTGCTTGCATATCTTAAATCTCCTGACCTAAACCATCCTTCTCCTAAGGTTATCGCTGCAGCTTTCTGGATTCCGTCGATGGCTTCAATGTCGTCAACTTCTGCTTGGATATCTCCACCTTCTAAAGACATAGCAACGGGCCCAATGTCCATGTAGCTTTCCCATTCATGAATCGAATAGGAGTCGACATAGACTGTTGTACCCATAGCAACTGCTGATGCTAGGCATAAACAAATCAGTGTTAGCCCTTTTCTTCTCAAGCTGTGAAATGCTTCGTAACCTGCAGGTACAGCCAATTCTTTCCCCTTCTATTCTACGCCGACGATTTCTCCGTCTCTCATTCTATAGGTCTTGTCCATTTGTTTGCCTACTTCGGGATCGTGAGTTACAGATACTAAGGTTCCGCCTTCTCCTTTGGTGAGCTTGACAAGGACGTCGACGATTTCTTGTCCGGTTTGAGTGTCCAAATCACCGGTAGGTTCATCAGCTAACACAACCACTGATTTTGCTGACCCCTCTGGTTTGGCAAGAGCCCTTGCTATTGCAACCCGTTGCTGTTCGCCTCCTGACAACTCATCAGGTCTATGCTCTGCCCGTTCTGTTAAGCCTACAAGTCCTAGCAGGTGCTCTACTCGTTCCCTCCTCTGCTCTTCTTCTACTCCGGCGATGAGCAATGGCAGCTCCACATTCTCGTAAGCTGTAAGAACTGGAAGGAGATTGAAAAATTGGAAAACGAAACTAATTTTGTCCCGCCTAATCCGTGTTAGTTCCTTTTCCGTCATTTCGGTGATATCGGTTCCATCAACGACAACGCTTCCCGTGGTTGGTTTGTCAAGTGCACCAATCATATTGAGCAGTGTTGTCTTGCCGGAACCAGAAGGCCCCATAATGGCAACAGCTTCGCCGCGCTTCACCTCAAGATTCACTCCACGCAGAGCTGGAACATCTACTTCACCCATATGATATATTTTTGAGACATCGGCTAGCTTCAGTATACTATCTTCCAAGGGGGTTTCCCACTCCCGTTAATTCAAAATTGTCTACAGGTTGCCCTATTAGCTTTTCCTCTAACGCTTGAGCATTGGACTTCTCTTATTGTGTAAGGTGGGTGTTAGAAAGGAGTATTATCAGGAATTAAAAGCCAAACAATGAGTAGGAAAAAAAGAAGGTTTATGACTGAACAGCACATTTACGGACATATAACAATCACAGTGGATGGGTCCAAATGGTTCATGACATAATGGTCAATCGCTACGAGTTTTTCAGTTGGCGCGGATTCTTCACTGGTGCATCAATCATAGGCCTATCATTGATACTACAATCCTTAATTGGTTTCCCACAGGTTTGGAATGAGCGTCCAATTCAGTTTGGCACTTCGATTCTGATTTCCTCAGTCATTGTTGGAACCGTCTGCGGTAGCGTGCTTGTTTTCTTGTTCCCGCCCAATCAGGATGTTATTGGCGTAGCCGGTTTGGGTAGTGACGATGTTTCTCAACATATCGCCCTATTCTTGGTTTTGCTCGCGTTGATGGAACCTGTTCTTTCCGGTTTCGTGTTTTTCTTTGAGTATTATGGACAAGATCCATTCGAGATGATTTGGGTCTTGGTCAGCTTTGGTGCAGTCAGTGCTGGCTTTGCATCTGCCATGTTTGACCGAACGAAAACAATAGCTCGAGATGTCCGAAATTACTTCGAAGATCATGAGGTACTTGACATGACCAAGTTGGACTGGTTACAGGCAGTCGGACCCAGAGATGCTGCTTATCGAATGGGGATGCTTGGACGAGCCGCTGAAGAAATCGACTATGTTCGGGTTGTAGGACATCAAATGATCCAACTGAAAGACACAGAGAAAACTAGTTCCAATGAGTAGTATTATCAATCGTTTTCTCAATGGCGATGATCTATGTGTGCTTGTAGCCCCTCTTCTGTCCACGCTACCCATGCACATTTTAGACATGTGAATTTCTTGCTTCCAAGTCCGAATCGTGGAGGAGATTTTTCTTCAAGCTCATATATTGTACCGCCATACCCACTTCTTTTCTTTGTAACAACCTTGAACCGTTTGTCAAAACATTCCGAACAAATACAAAGACGAGATCTCTCTTCGTTTTTGAAGTTATCTTCCAAGGTCTTAGCTGGCTCAGGCGGGTCCATTTCCTTTCCACAGCTTTCACACCGAGTCATTCTCTTCACAGCCAAGGCCTTATAGCGTGTTAAATGGCTATCTCTGATTTGACAATGGAAACCGGGGTATATGACTGTTCTTGGTTTCAGATTGACCAGTTGTGCTTTGCCTCTTGGTTCTTAGAATTCTGTCGTCCTCATGATAGCCCAATCTCTAAGTAATAATCATTCAATCTTCGGAGACCGATAGCTCAGCAGCTATCTGAAAGAGCTTCTCAATGTTCTTATTTTCTACACAAGATGTTTCTAGAAAGGCAACGGGGTGGAATTCCTTTTCTTGACCAAGTTCAGTAGCCAGCTTCTCAGCGTACTCGAAGCCCTCCTCTTCGCCTACAAATTCATCAGACTTCTCTGATGCTTGCTCCACTCTTTTGTCATACTTGTTACCCGCGATAATAAGCGGGGGTAGGGTCTTTCTTGATATTGAAAGTTCTTTTATCCAGAAATTCAGGCTTTCAAAACTCCATCTATCACCTGCTGAATAGACTACTATGGCAACATCCGCGTCTCCATAGTATTCATTTCGCGGTATACGGTGACCTACAGCATCATCAAAAGACCATACATATAGATTCACTCGGTATTCATTTGTTCTGAACAGTTTCTTGTATACATAATCCTCTTCGCTTGCTTCTAATTCGCCCGTTTGGATTAGCGACTTTTTGCCTACATTCTCTTCTCCGATTAGAAGACATTTTCTGTCGACAAGTGGTTTTATCATGTGTTGGCTTGCGATGTCGGGTTCTTCTGTGCCCGTTTTTACAGCTTCGGTGGTGGGTGTTCCCTCAGCTTCGGTCACGCCTGTTTCTTCCGCCTTCATTTCTATTTCGGGCTGTGTAGATTCTATGTCATTTTCAACTGGTTTGTCCTGAATGCTTGATTGCTTTGGAAGGCTTGCAGATGACGCAGCGATTTCAGTTTGAGACTTCAGCTTGACCTGAATGCCACTACTAGTTTTCTTCTGATGAGTTCCCTTTGGTGATCGAAAGGTATCACTCATCGATTCTACAGCTGCCAATGCTTCTGATATGTCATCTACTTCTTTACCTGCAACACGGTGCTTCTTCAGGAGTTTTTCAGAAGGGGTTACAGGTTCGGCTGTAGATTCTTTGGTTTCCTTTTTGGGTATTAGATCCGAAGGTTCTTCTGCTGCTACTGCTGATGATTCTGTTGAAATCTCTTCTGACCGCTGCAGCTCCTCTTCCACTCCAATTTTCCGAAGCACGTCTTCGATATGCCCTGGTGGAAATCTCTTATCGAAAAAACGGAAATAGGATTTGACCTCCTTTACTATCTCTTCGAAGGACTTCGATTCAGTTGGGATTTTCTTCTTGATTCTGCCTTCGTCTCGCAGCTCGACGTAACCTGGCAGTAGAGCTAACGTAACCGTTGTTCCTGGCACCTTCATAGTGGCAATAACCTCGTGAACATTCTAGTTGAGCAAGTTGGGTTAGCGCCTGACAACATCGTTCATGGCAACAAGTAGTTGTGCCCCTATATATTGTCTGCCTATACAAACCCATCTAAGCTGTTACCTTCGTCTTAACCCAAAGAAATATGACCCATGCACATCACCATGATATTGGTTGAGCTCAATGACAGACGAGGAAATTGACTTCAGAGATTATGTTGAAGTAATTAAGGATTGGCCCGAAAAAGGGCAAGCTGTTGCTGACATCAGTCGACTGCTTGAACACCCTACTGTATTTCATGAAGCAGTCGTCGCTCTCGCAAAACCCCTTGTTGAGATGCAGCCAAACAAAGTTGTTGGCATTGAGCAGAGAGGTCTGGCACTGGGTAGTGCTATTGCGTATTACCTTGGTTGCGGGATTGTTCCGGCTAGATCTATTGCATATCTTGAAGAGGACTACAGCCGTCCCGTTGAATGGCTCCCATCAGATAGATTTGCAGATAAGCGACTGGCTTTGGTGAGTGAATCAATTGACCCCGGTGATCGGGTCGCGATAGTTGACGACTGGCTAACGCAGGGTACGACAGTATTGGCTGTCGCTAAAATTCTAGAGAAGCTCGATGCGACTGTGGTCGGTGTTGCATGTGTGATTAACAACCTTTCGGAGACCAGAATGAAAATGCTGGGTCGTCCTGAGGTTCACCAGCTCATCCGCAATCTGAAGAGTGATGTGCTCAACCCAGGGCATTAATCAGAAAAAAAATCAGTGATAGGGACTCTTCTATGAGCCCCTATCCTATATTGTCTATTCTTCTTCTCTCAGTTCTCGTCTCAGGATTTTGCCGACCTGTGTCTTAGGCAATGTGTCTACGAATTCTATATCTGTTGGCACTTTGTAGGCTGCCATCTTGTCTTTGCAGAACTTGCGGATCTCATCCAGAGTGGCTTGTTCACCAGGTTCTAGAATGATGAATGCTTTCACAGTCTCTCCTCTTGTCTCATGTGGGACTCCCACAACTGCCACTTCTTTCACCTTTGGATGCTCAAAGAGTATCTCTTCCACATTTCTAGGCCATACTTTGTAACCGCTAGCGTTGATGAGATCCTTCTTCCTATCAACGATGTATGTCCAACCCTCTTCATCCATTCGTGCTATATCCCCGGTGCGCAACCATCCATTCTCCTTTAGCACATCATCTGTTTCATCTGGTCGGTTGAGGTAGCCTTGCATAACCTGAGGCCCCTTCACCATGAGCTCGCCGACCTCACCGTACGGGAGCTCTTTCGTGTAGTCTTCGAGGTCTACGATTTTGCTGTCAGTACTTGGGAATGGTAGTCCGATAGAGCCGATTGTGCGAAGCTCCTTGTCCAATGGATTGGCGTGGGTTACTGGTGAAGCTTCGGTCAAGCCGTAACCCTCAATGATGATTGAATTGGTTGCGGCTTCGAATTTCCTCGTAACCTCTGCAGGTAATGCCATTGCACCTGCAATTGAGAGTTTGAGCGATGTTATGTCGTACTTGTCCACTTCCTCGAATGAGTAGATGGAAATGGCCAGTGTTGCAACTATGGGGAAGAATGTTGGTCTCAGTTTGTCCATTTGCGATAGCAAATTCGAGGTGTCTCTAGGATCTGGTAGAAGCAACATGCCACATCCCCACGACATTGCCAGGTTCATAGATACGGTTTGACCGAATATATGCTGAAGTGGCAAAGCTGCAACAAACAACTCCTTACCTCTCTCCGCCATCCATTCCATCCATGCAGAACACTGGGCAACATTTGCTTTGAGATTGTCATGAGTCAGCATTGCTGCTTTCGGGATGCCTGTTGTCCCACCAGTGAATTGATACACCGCTATGTCGCTCGTAGGATCTATCTCAATCTCTGGCGATTCTGGAACTGTGTCTTCCATGAAGTCATTCCAGAGAATATCTCCGTCTCGCAGGGGTGGTACTTCCTTCACCTTGCTTCTGTAGACAATCTTGGATGCTAGGACTCTCTTAATCCATGACATCATGTCCCAAGCTGCGGTAACGATAGCTTTTTCGAGATTGGTTTCTGCTCTGACTGTCTCCACAACATCATAGAAGTAGTTCAATGTCACTATTGTTTTAGCTCTTGTTCCTTGTAAGTAAATCCTGAGTTCCTTGGGCATTGCCATCGGATTAACAGGAGTTACAGTAGCTCCTGTTTTCAAAGTCCCATAATAGGCTATCACAAATTGTGGGCAGTTGGGCAGCATAATTGCTACTGTGTCGCCTTTCCCAATCCCCATTTTGGATATGCCATTTGCAAAGCGATCAACCAGATCACCAAGCTCGCGGAACGTGATTTCAATACCTTCGTAATGCAATGCAACATTATCAGGAAATTCCTCTATTGCTTTATCGAGGCTTTCCCAGAGCGGCCCCTCAGGAATTTCGATTTCCTTTGGTGTGTCGCCTACGTAATTATCATACCATGGTCTTTCCATTGTTGTATCTCCTCCAACTAACTTGAACCTAACTTAGTAGTTCTATGTTTCCCCTAATTTATCCTTTTGGATGAAAAGTAGGCAACTCGAATGACATTGATAAGAAAAATGGTCAGAATCCATCTGGGAGCGCAAATGTGGAGCGATGAGACGAGCTGCAGTATGCAATATCTCTTGGTCAATAACCAGATACTACCTAGAAGCGCAATGAATTCTTAAGAACAACGTATAGGGTTCTCGCAACGAGTCTGGTGACATTAAGGCTAGCGACTTCGGATTCTGACATTGCATCACTAACCATGTCTTGAATCTCCCGGTCTTCCGCCCCAATCTTGAATAGTGTCTCCGTGAATACACTCGTAAACAGCTTCTGTGCAAAGAGCATTGATGACATGTCATTTCCAATTTTGTCTTCCCATATGTGCTGGTAGGCGTCTAGACTGTTTTTACCGTATTCTTCGTTGGTTATGCATCTACTGACAATGGCAGCAGCGATTCTACCGGCTTCCATTGCATAGAGAATCCCTCCTCCTGTCAGGGGGTTTACCATTCCAGCCGAATCTCCGACGAGGAGACAACGATCCTCCACGAAGGAATCTATAGTTCCCCCAGTAGGTACAAGAGCCCCCCTGCCACTAGGAATGTCTATACTGTTGGGGAGCAAATTTTGACGAGCGAGATGTTTCAAAAATGACTTGAACGTTCCCTGCATATTGTTTGCACAATTCGCTTTGATACCCACACCAACGTTAATCGTGTTGGTTTTCGGAAAAATCCAACCATAACCTGGTCTTCCAGAGAGATTTGCAAAGAAATGGTATTCACCTTCACTTCCATATAGATCGATGATATCATCCTCTTCAGCTGGTATTTCTGCCACCCTACACGCTGTTATCGCATCTTGAGGCCAGCATGTGTTAAGGCCTGTCTCTCTTGCAACTATACTATTTACACCATCAGCGCCAATAATGATTTCTCCCGAAATTGTATCACCCTTCGAGATTTGTACTTCGACACCTTTGTCTTGAATTGATAGATTCTTTACCCTCTTACCTGTCAAACAATGTGATCCGGCATCATGAGCAGTCTCGAAAAGTGTGTTATCGAATTTTGAGCGAGGAGCGACAGCCATTCCTGCCCTGCCTTCAAGCGTGATTTCTCTGCTTGGCGAATGAAGGACTCCGACATTCAAAATACGTTCCAAGAACTCGTCTTTCCGCACGGCGAGATATGGAAATTCCTTGAAGATTGCGGGGGAGAAACCACCACCACATGGTTTGTCTCGGGGAAAGGTGGCTTTGTCAATCAAGCAAACTTCGTAACCCATTTCCGCAAGATATCTCGCTGTAGTTGCACCTCCAGGTCCTGCTCCGACAACGATAGCATCGAACATGGGTGTCATATTGTGCATGCTCTATGGTGGGTATTTCACGTTGATGGTGGGTGCTCATGTCCACAAATGGAATATACATAAGATGCGGCTTTGACTAGGAAAGTAATGGATTTGCAGTTCTATGGCAGAACGAATAAAGAATGGGATTGCTGGTGCAACCAAGACGGTACAAGGGAAACGGGAGAATCTGCGAAATCGCATATCACAATATGATGGAGCAGAGCAAGCTATTCATCTCTTGATTTCGGTAGTTCTGGCAATCAACACGGTCTTGATGCTATTCACTTTGATTCATGTTATCGGATGGTTGCTGATTGCAGGATTGCCTCTTCTAGATTCTCTGCCCTTGGTGCTTTACGTCGTTCCCCTTCTCATCATCCTGCCTTCTCTAGTTTATTCCTATTACACTTCTCGAAGTGCAAATGTTAACCTAATCGTGACAATTATCGAATTGGTCATCTTCGCGCTATTGACGAATCTGGTTCGAGGATTTCTGATCCTGATATCGCTGAATATGGTTGCTGTTCTCTTCATGCTCGTTTATGGTCGGTTTGGATTCCAGGGGAGTCTAAAAGATTTGGGCAAGAAAGGTATTGCCTGGTTCATATTCATGAATCTTCTCGGGCTCGCAATGCCAATAGCGACCCATGCCATGGGGCGGAATCCGATAGCATCCGTTTCAGCTTCTGACACCGTTCCATTGCGCTTTTCTGTCTCTGTAGATGAGAACGTGTCCTCCCTTCAATCACATTTGGATTCCATACAATCGAATGATTTTAGCTTGGATTTGAAGGTACAAACTGGTGCTATGAATTGGTACCAACGAACTATCAACTGGCTTAATCTGCTAAATACTACAGATATGAACCATAGTATAACTCTCTCAGCTAATCGTGAGTACTATTTTCAGCTTAGCAATCACGAATTCGGATCCGCTCAGCTGCTTGATTTGGTCTTCGAAAACTACTATACCGTCTTGAATGAGACCTTCCATAGAATCGATTTCACTTCAGCTTACAGAAAGCCAAATATAATCTATCTGGACATGAAAGTGTCTTCATCTGAATGGTCTTTATTGTTCTCAAGTATACGCGCTGTGGATTTTGGAGCTTTTTCGGGCATTATTAGATCTATGCTTGAATCATCCAATCGTAGCATAATTCAAGAGTGGACAAGCAAATTGACCAGCTTGGCTGAATCATTTGGTGTCTCACTTGGGCTGGTGGTTGAGCCCTTCGTCATGGACGACAGCATGGACGGGGATGATAACACAATGAGAGTTTGTGGTTTAATCTCTGACACTCTGAGTTGCTGGGATTCAATCGATGTGAGCTGCAATAGAACCCTTTTTTCCAAAGCGATGACCGGCGATGTGGGTGAATATTTCCTTTATTCCTACTCCAGAACGCTACCTTCTATTACCTATTTTGATTCGATTAGAGTGAGTGAATCTGGCAAGGACCCGTATTCTCAGATGGAGATACTTGCCAATGATATTGTCATTGCTTCTAGTGGTACACCACGATGGATTACAGTTGAATCGCTAACTTCTATTGTTTCATCTTTTGGCGAGAATGCAGTCCAAGATCTTAGCGAAGGAATCAGCAGCATCCAGGAAGTATCAGTTACATATACATTCAGGATATTCGCTTTCCGAGTTGTATTCCTTGCTATAGATGCTTTCGACCCGATATTCTTCTGAGCTTCTGCTGAAACAGTTTTCAGCTTGAGCTTGGTGGTCGGACGTATACTTCAAAGACACCGGTCCAGATTTCGCTGCTTGTGCCCATTTTGATGAGTAGATTCTTGTCGAATATCACACCAGCGGGTTTCTCTTCACTTTTCTTCCAAGTATCTGCAAACATAAGAGCATGCACATTGTTTTGGAAATCTTCAGTCATTCGCTCAATAATACCGTCGATATACGCTTGGTCAATCCCCTTATCTGAGAGATCAACCGTTGATCGAAAGAGTCGTTCTTCTTGAATAGCTCCTTCCGCTTTGTCAAACGTGTATCCCAAACCCCCGACGAAATGAAAGACGGCATGAGCGACTCTTGGTTGGGTCAGGGTCAAGATGGTATTATCAGAAAGGATAATGCAGTCTGGATCTGCGGCATCAAAGGGTATTGATGCGGCTTCTATCGAAACTTCATTCATCCCAAGTTGCTCTCCAAGAAATTCACGGAGTAGAAACACTCGCTTATCCATTCTGAAGCCATTGATGGCTCCGATATGAATCACGTTCTTCGCCTTTCTAACCAACACATCAATTATGCGCTGACATTTTTGAAGGAATCTCATCTTCTGATTTCTGCTTTCCAGAACATTCTCAGTGTACATAATCGCCTTTACGAACTCAATATCTCTAATATCGGACACAATTTTTCTACTGAATAGTGTCCCCTGATCTGTTTGAATCAAGCCCTCTCTAGAACCATATTCCATCGGTATGGCATTTCCAATATGAACCTGAACCGGCTGCTTAGAATTCTTGGATTTAAAAAATACACCAACATCTATCTCATCGTGCGGGATATCGATGAACTGACGTACAAATGGACCGTCGGGTACAATCTCGCGGTCTTCTGCCTTCCTATAAATATCGCTGTATTTCGAAAATAGATCCTTCTGCGACACTACTCTCACTTCACTTTATCTTAATGATTCGTCCCTCATATCTGTTCCTTCTGTTTTCTTGTTATTGCTAAGCCGTAATCTATAAAGCCCGGTAACCGCGAGAATGCTTCGTGAAACAACTAGCGGCTCTCTTCCGGTTGTTTCCGTCAGATACTTGGAGATTGCTATTATATGGAACGGGAAAAGAAAGGGATTCTGTCTGCTGTTCTTGGTTCTGTGCTATTTGTCTTGTCTTTATTCGTAGTAATGCCTATGGAAATGTTGTATCTGCATTCTCTCACTCTGATGTTTGTAGCTGTTGTTATGATTGGTATTGGTACTGCAGTAGCCAAGGGCTTCGATCGATCTCTGGACATCCGTTCATCAAATTGCTACTACTGTGACGGAAAAGGTATGATTGAAACAGATAGCGGAACCGAGACATGTCCAAGATGTGGTGGCACCGGTAAGAGTCCTGAGGATGAGTAGACTATTCCAAGTTACTTGGGAGGGCCGAAGTATTGACAAAAGGAATTACCTTAGAATTAGATACGCGAGAGAAACTTGTAATTGGCCATAGAGGTGCTCCTAACGATGCACCTGAGAATACACTGAAGGGTTATGCTGCGGCGTGGGAGCTAGGTGCGGATATGGTTGAGCTAGATGTTCAAGAGACCAAAGATGGGGCCTTAGTCTGCATTCATGACTATGATCTTTCTCGAACCACTACCGGTGAAGGAAATGTGGCGGAAACAGAGTTGGTTGATATACGACCCTTAGATGCTGGGGAAGGAGAGAAGGTTCCATTACTTTCAGAAGTGCTAGATATGGCAAAGGGAAATTTCGCCCTTGACATTGAACTGAAGAGTGACGGAATAGAAAAAAGGGCTCTTGATTTGGTCAAGGAATACGATATGCTTGGAAGCGTTGTCTTTAGCTCTTTCTCTGAGAATTCGGTTCTATCGCTGAAAGAGATGAATAATCGAGCTACGGTAGGTTTGATAGTAAAGCGTGCTGAGGATGATGCTCTGGATCACATATTGGAGCTTGGTTTGGATTTTGTAGCTCCGCTTTTCTATCAATTATCCGAAGAATCAGTTTCTTATGCTCATGAATCAAATCTACTTGTATATCCTTGGACGGTAAACGATGAAGACTACATGCGTCAGATGTTAGATTATGATGTTGATGGAATTATTACAGACATGCCTGGTGTTTGTGCGCAAATAGTGGATGAGTATCTGGAACAATAGAAATCTTACAGAATCCTAAATAAATCGTTACATGGAAGTGTAAGATTTCTGTAA
>WJIL01000130.1 GCA_014730275.1 Candidatus Lokiarchaeota archaeon
ACGATGTCAAACACAACCCGGTCAGAGAAGAAGAATATCGCAACCATCGCATACCAGTCTACCGAAGCTCTCGGTTATGCCTACGCAACAATCAGGAGATGATCACATGAACCAGAAGAACACAACAAAGAGAACCAACGGGCCAAAGAAAGCCATATCGACCGACGCGATTGCAAACCGCTATTTCACGAGGTAGAATAGTGATGAGCGAGAAGATTACTAGCTCAAGTCGTACTAGGTCGGAACAAACCTCCGATAGGGAAAACAGACTAACTATCGAAGAAGTGCTCGCGTTAGAACCAACGTGAGCCCTTCTCTTTTCTTTTGTCTTATTGTTTATCCAGTATCGTGCATGACGCGCTTTTTTGCCAGAAACTCAGAGTCTTTTCGAGCAAATCCTTCAGCATAGAGGTAGTCAAGGATTTCCTGATGCATATCTTGAATCCAGAATACAACCCTGTCAGTTTGTACTTCACACATGGCGCTTTTTATCACATCTCTACCATAACCCTCTTTGTAGCTGAATGATACCGTTGTAGTATCATTCGAGGCTTGATTGGGTATGAGTTGCATGAAACCAACCACCATATTGCTTTCTGGCTCAGTCAGAGCATAACAGCGCCCTCCACGAATGGTATACTCCCATGTCTTTCGATTCCTATATCCCCAATAGGTATCTGGCTCCAGGTGGATGAAGAGTGGAATGTGCTCCAACCGTGCTATGCCCACCTCGAGATCGAATTCTACTGCAGTAGTATCAGCAGGTCCTTCCAGCTGGAGAATGAGCGATTGTATGCCATATCCAAGCCCCTCTACAAACGAGATAGCCTTCGTTCGATGTGTCTTAGGGGCAATCGCGAAGTGAGTAATAGCTGGGTTAAGGTCCAGAAAGGTTCTCTCCGATTCCTTGACAATCTGAGTCCCAATACCTTTGTTTCTCATCTCGGGGTCTACAGCAAGCTCCCATATCGCTCCCCAGCCAAGGCTTCGCAACATGAGATTGATTGCAACTCCTACAATCTCGTCATCTACAACCGCCACTTTCCACAACTTCTCAAGATCGCCGCTAATCTTGCAGCGGTCCCACGATCGAGAAAAACCTTCGAAGCTCATTTCAAAATCGGGAAAACCTGTTTCATATACACTATAGGCCGCAGCTTTCTCTCCGCTTCTCGGTGGACGAATTGTGACTTCGGACATCAATGGCACCTGTTTTCATCATCTGTCTTGCGTCTAAAGGCTGTGGGTGAAGGTGATTTCAGACAGTAATTATCAGAGATATTCCCGCAAAATAAGCCTGATTCTTTGGCAACAGGTTCAATGTTTGAGATTCGTCGGAGAATCATCTGTCAGGATTAGCAACAATAAAGAGATAGATGGTGCCGAGGAAGGGATTTGAACCCCTGTACTGCTACCAGAACGGATGTCTCATCCGTAGCACGCCAACAGATCTTGAGTCCGTCGCCGTTGGCCGGGCTTGGCTACCTCGGCATACGATTGTCGTTAGGTGGAGCTTTGTTTATAGCAGTTTTCCTTGTACGAAACCCTTCCCCAACTACTGAGATGGTCCAGAACTTCATTCTACTGAGACATCCAAGAGTAAGGGCCTGATTTCCTCGTAGAAATCTATCAGAGCTTTGCTTTTTGGATCCTCACTTTGGAGAATGAACAGGCGGATTTGTTTTCCAACTTTGATTTCCTTTACCAGACCCATATCAACAAGTGGTTGAATGACACGATGGATAGTAGAATGAGCCAAATCCGTTTCCTTTGCTATTCGGCTCAGGTTGAAGAATTCTTTGGGTCTATCTAGAAAATGCTGAACAACTCTCGTTTGTGCCCGAGATGCAAATAATTTCTCAAGTAGTTCTCGCAATTATCATCAGACTCCGTTTCATTTGTCTTTCTTGTATACCACAGAGCTACCGATTTTCTCTCCCCTCAGAATTCGTACTAGGTTCTCAACCTCTCTGCCATCAAAGAATATTGTCCTAATTTTCGAGCGGCGTACAATTCGTATTGCCACAGGATCAAATAATTGGTATTCTCCTGCACGTGTACCACCTTTGGAAAGTATCTCGTTGAGCTCATCTATTGAGAGCTCATCCAATAAAACCGCGTTTTCCTCTCTTGGGTCACGGTCATAGACACCCTCAACATTTGTCGCATTCAACAGAATATCTGCATCAGTTATCTCTGCGGCTAGCGCTGCTACGGCGTTTGTGGATTGGCCCGGAGTTAATCCTCCCATGAAGACGACACGCCCAGATTGCTTTGCCACTTCCAGTTGACCAAGGCTTTCAACCACCTCAGAATATGCTTGGTCCCCAAGAGCTATGGTAAACAGTTCTGCGTTCTTTCGGGTCAACTCAATCCCTAGGATATCACAATTTGCCTCACTCCCACCAAGAGCTCGGGCGGCGGCAATAAACTCACGAGCCGAAGCACCTCCGCCTACGACGACCACAAAATCATGTCCAGCTTCTATAGCTTTGCGTAGCTGTTTAGCGTACGCTTCTATCATCTCAACCTGGATGCGGTTGTCTTGATACAGGAGTGATCCTCCAATTTTGAGAACGACGCGCATAGTCCGGCCTCTGGTGATATTCCTCAGTATCCCGCTTGTTGATACAAACCTAAAGAAGCTTTCCTGAATAGACACGCTTTACGATAAATCGATACCTTCTGATTAACCATCGCGCCAATCTGACACGTCGTTAAGAGCACGTGTTTCTTCTCTAGACAACTCAATATCCAACGCGCCGAGATTGTCATGCAAGTGGTCAAGCGAACTTGTGCCTATGATTGGGGCTGTAATGCTGTCTTTGGTTAGTATCCATGCTAGGGCAATTTGGGGTATGGATACCCCTCTATTATCAGCTATTCTTCCAAGTTCTTCTACGATTCGGTAATTCTCTTCTGTTGCATACCGTTTTTCGATACTTTCTGCTCTCTTCGAATCAGGTGTCTTATGCTTACTGTATTTTCCCGTCAGAAAACCGCCACCAAGGGGGCTATATGGTGTTACTCCCAAGTCGTACTTCCTTACAACTGGGCGAAGATATTTTTCATACTCTTCCCTCCTTGCCAAACTATATGGTGGTTGAATCGCGTCATAGCTTGCCAAATTTCGCGAATCACTTATCCATAGAGATTCTACAATTTGAGCTGCTGTATGATTTGAAGCACCAATATGATGTATACTGCCCTCATCAATCAGCTTGTCAAAAGCCCGAAGTGTAACCTCTTGATCTACCTCCTCATCTGGCCAATGAGACCAGTACAAATCTATCCAGTCTGTTTGAAGACGATCCAAACTGGCTCGTGCCCCTTCAGTGATGTGTTTTCGTGAAAGTCCTTTGTCATTTGGCCTATCACTCATTTTTCCCCGCACCTTTGTAGCCAAGATGATTTCTTCTCTTACACCCCGTTCTTTCATCCACCTTCCGATTATTTCTTCTGATTTTCCAGGATATGATTCATCAGTCCATCGGGAGTAGATATCAGCTGTATCAATCGTGTTGATTCCAGCTTCAAGAGCTACATCCAGCAATTCGAAGCTCTCCTTCTCATTAAGAAGCCAACCAAGCTGCATGCTTCCAAGAATGAAACGGGAGACGCGTAGACCGGTATTTCCTAATGTGACGTAGTTCATGAATAAACAATAGTTAATGATATATGTTAAATCTTCTGAAACGCATGAAACACTACACTGGAAAACCTGAAGTTGTGAGAGGTATGAGATTCAAAAGATGCCGAATTATGGGGATATTTGTAGTAACTGCATTGTTCACGTTTTTGCCTGTATCTACAGTTGCAGCTGGAGATATCACTGGTAATACTTATTTTTTCTCTGCAACGTGGAGTGATCAAAGCTATATCGTTGACGATGGCCCTCTACACAAGTCATCGCTGACAGGGGATTTTCAACTGACCGTCCTAAACATAACCGCCAGTGACGCGTACGAATACCGGTACTTGGGAGCGAATTATCACTCACGCGCCTACGATCCATACTTCGAAAATCGGACAGATAGTGTTTACTTCCAAGATAACAAGGTCAGTTTCGATTTGTCTACTGAAGATGAAGATAGCGACAATAAATCCGAATCGTTTTCCTTTGAAATGACACCACATTTCGAACATCACCATCCAGGACACCTGTTTTTTGTGAACCCTGTTTGGTCGACTCATACCACAGAGTGGAACAGTGCAGTCCAAGAGGCAGAAAACAATCCCACAGTATCAGAAGTTAGTGATTCTATTGGTGATGGCACGTTTTCATTGCAGATTGTTGTAAATACTGAATCTTCCCATGAGCTGTATGGTGCCATGAACGGTACAGCCAAAATCGCCTTTGATGCTTCTTATGATGATAATGGCATCCTTTCCGAATGGCAGGTCTCACAAACCCAAGAGAGCCAGAATGAGAATCATACACTCAGAATGACATTTACACAACATTTTGCGCGATTTTCTGGAGGCGATGTCGTGCTGGATTCGGGTGTTACGACGCTCCTCGGTGTTGGTGGAGCTGCTGCCGTAGGTGGCTTGATTATTGGAGCTTTGGCAATGAAGAAGTACTACTCTTAATCAAAGTGGACAATTTGTGTTGTCCATAAGCCTTTTAGGAGTATTGAGTTGTCCGACTCAAAGGCGGACTTAGGTCCACACCTTGCTGACATCAAGGAGAGTCAACGATTTTGCCAAAAAAATTCAGCCCCAAAATCCAATCCAAGCGATGGAAACCGGAATCCGAAGAGGCAATACTGGATCTCTGGGAAGACGAAGATACCTACGAGTTCAATTCTGAGTCAGATAAAACAATCTACTCTGTTGATACTCCCCCACCATATCTTTCTGGGCCCATGCATATTGGGCAGATGCTGCATTACTGCCAGATAGATCAGATTGCCCGGTACAGAAGAATGCAGAGTCTAGAGGTCAATTTTCCTCTTGGCATAGACCGGAATGGCTTGCCTGTCGAATTGCGAGTAGAGAAAGAGTTCGGCATGGATATGCACAGCACTCCCCGCGCGGAGTTTGTTGCGAAATGCCGGGAGCAACTGGACAAGTACGAAGATGAAGTACTCGATGGTTTCAAGCGCCTCGGAATTGGATTCAATACCTATGAAGATGAGGGCTCATACCGAACGGATAGCCCTCGATATCGTGCGCTTACTCAAGCTACATTCATAGACCTGTGGAGGAATGGCTTGGTCTACAGTGACTATCGACCAAACAATTGGTGCTTCGAGTGTGGCACTACAATTGCTGATGCTGAAGTAGAATACACAGAGCGTCCTACAACTCTGAGCTACATTCGATTCGATGTGGAAGGGAAAGAACCGCTGACCATAGCTACTACTCGACCTGAGCTATTGTGTGCATGCGGAGCCGTTTTCATTCATCCCGACGATGACCGTTACGAAGGCTACGAGGGGGAAACTGTGGATATACCTCTATATGACAAAAAGGTACCAATCATTGCGAGTCCTACTGCAGATAAGGAATTCGGGACCGGTGCCCTCATGGTGTGTAGCTATGGTGACCAAGCTGACGTCATGGCTTTCAGAGATTACGCCTTGGAACCTGTTGCCGCCATATCCCCCGAAGGTGAAATGACCGAGGCTGCAGGTAAGTACGAGGGGATGACGATTGAGGAGGCCAAAGAGGCCATAATCCACGACTTGGACGAAGAGGGCTTCCTTCTGAAACAGGAGGAGACTATACAGCGAGCTCCACTCTGTTGGCGGAGCAAAACCCCCATAGAGTTCATTGCTATGGACGAATACTATGTGAAACAGACCCAATTCATTGATGACTTGAAGGAAATCGTGGAAGAGATTGATTTCTACCCCTCGCATCACAAACAAATTCTGATTAACTGGCTCAACAGAGTATCTGTAGATTGGCCGGTAAGTCGCAGGCGATACTACGGAACGGAGATTCCGATTTGGTATTGTAACAGTTGCGGGGAACCGGTTCTGCCCGATAACGAAGAGCTAGAATACTATCAACCGTGGAAAGAGGACCCACCCTTTGCAAAATGTCCGAAATGCGGTGCCAGTGAGGGTTTTCGGGGCGAAGAGCGCACATTTGATACGTGGATGGATTCGTCGATTTCATGCTTGCAGATTGTCGACTACATGCGCGATGAAGACTTGTTTGAGAAGGCATTTGGAAATGTGATGAGACCTCAAGGGAAAGATATTGTCCGAACTTGGCTGTACTACACTCTTCTCAGGACTTATCAGCTACTCGAAGAACCAGCTTTCAAAGAAGTATGGATTTCTGGCCATGTTGTGGACAAACATGGAGAGAAGATGAGCAAATCTCGAGGCAATTCTCCCCCTCCAAGACCATTCATTGAGGAGTATGGGGCCGACGCTATTCGTATGTTCGGTGTTCTGGAAGCGGGACTGGGTAGCGATATACGATTTTCGGAAAACCGATTGGCCGGAGTCTCCAAATTCATGACCAAGCTGTGGAACATAGCCAGATTCATCTCGATGTTTCCTATACCTGATGATCTCGAATTCAGTGATTTGACACCGGTGGACCAATGGATACTTGCAGAAACAAACCATCTCATTGAAGTAATCACTCCTGATTGTGAACAACTCGATTTTCACAAACCAGCTATAGAAATTCGTAGCTTTGCATGGAATTTCTTTGCAGATCATGTATTGGAATTGCTCAAGGGCCGTTGTTTCAACAATGGAGATCTATTTGGTGAAACGGAACAGAAATCTGCTTGGTTTGTACTACATCAGACCCTTCAGACTATTCTGAGGGCCTTGGCCCCCATAACCCCTTTCATCACGGATAGGATTTATCGTGAACTCTACAATGACGATGGTATTCATAGCCAAAGATATCCTACAAGCAATGACAAATGGAAGTCTCCCCTGACTGATTACACCGAGCTTCTACTGAGCGTCAACGGTGGATTCTGGAAGTTCAAGCGTGAGAACGACATGTCCCTCAGACAGGGTCTACCTGAAGCTGTCGTTCCAGAAGAACTGAAACCCTGGAAGAAAGACCTTATGGCGATGCATGGTATAGACGAGCTAAAGTTCGAGAAACCCGAAGATGACGAATTAGTAGAAGCGGAGTTGCCCGAATCAAATCGGACAATATACATCTCCCCTCCGTCTGAAGACTAGGGAACCCATTCCCTGTTTTGAGTTGCATGGAGAGTATCTCTCTATGCAACTTCTACTTTGTTGATATGTTCCGTTTCACACTTCATGCTATTGGAAACTAGACAATATTTTCCTGCTAGCTCCAATGCTCTTTCTGCTTTCTTCTTGAGGTCCGAACTTCCAACTTTGACAGTAGTCTCCAAAACAATCTTCGTGAACTCAAATCCCTTTTCGACTCGTTCCAGGGTGCCCTCCCCTTTACAGCTGAATGTTTTAAACTCGAATCGCATCTTATTCGAAAATGCCACGAATGTCGTCATGAAACAAGCGGTTGCAGAGGAGACGAACATGTCCTCTGGTGAGGTTATACCTTCGGGTCCATCGAACTCTGGCGGAGATGCAACCTGTATATCAGGTTTTCCTGCTATTTTCAATTCTCCTACAGTATCATGTTTCCAGTTCACGGTCACTTCGTATTTGTGAGTCTCATCACTCAAGGCAATCACAACGGGAAGGAGGGGCTTATGAAGAAAAAGATTCCTAACCACCCTATTCCACGACAATCTCGTGTTCATGTTCCCTTGGACATTTCATACTGTTTGCCACAAAGCAGTATTTGTCACCAAGTTCAAGAGCTCGCTCGATTTTCTTTCGTAGGTTCTCATCACTGATTACTACAGTTGATTTCATATCGATTTTCGTAATCTCGAAGCTTCGCCCAACTTTTTCTAGGCGTCCAGTGGCTTCTACATCAAATGATTCAAACTCGATATGCATTTTCTTCGTGAACACGGCGAAAGAGTTCATAAAACAAAGAGCTGCTGAAGCTACGAAAAGCTCTTCTGGATTGTGAAGATTCGGTTGACTTTTGAATGCGGATGGTCTTGATGCTTCTATCGGTTTTTTGTCTTCTACAAGCACGGCACTTCCACCATTGTAATCCCAGACCACAGTCGCATTGTAATATCGGTCTTCTTCGGCCATTATCAGCACCAGAAACTTCCATTGAACAGTTACATGAAAAAGGGTTTGTATCTGACTGCTATATGAGATAAACATTTCAACTGGTATAATCACACATCACCAATACTAATTACAGTCCTGTAGATACACAATCGAGGCGACGCGGCAATGAGTGATCAAGAAATAGAAATCGATCTTTGGAGCACTGATCTTCACGAAGTTGAAATAGGTTTGAATAAACAGGAGGAATATAGAGCCAAGTCGAGGCATTTCACAAAAGACAGCGATATTTTGGGTGAAGTATCCGGGGCTATGGATGGTTATATCACTATCCGGGTTGACCCATGGAACCAGGAGCCAACATCACAGAGGCTCGTTATGCGTTTATTTACTGAATCCATGAACTGGAAGGCATCCCTGGAAGAACTTGTTGGTCAAGGAATGGCACGGACGCTTGCAACTGGCCATGGTGTCCCTACTTTTACTGTGATTATAGATGGGAATGATCACCTTGTTCCCCTTGAACGAGCATACTCACCCTCGCTACTTAACAAAGAAATCTATTCCTTTATGATTCTCGATGATGGAGCATTCAAGGGATATCACATTATCGCCGATCGGTTTAGTATAGGCGCCGATTTCACTGTTAAGAGCCATCATGGGGAGAAAGTTGCTTCCATTGGGGGGTCTGTATTCGACCTAGGTGGCAAGTGGAAAATCAGAACATTTGAAGAGAAACCTGTTCCCCCATCTTTCGATGACGTTCTTGTTCTCTTCTGTGCGTCCATCAAAACCCTCAACGAAATAAAGGACAGACTTGAATCCAATGCCAGACGCTTAAACAAGAATGAGGCTGAAATGGATATCAATCTACAAGAAATGCGACTCTATGGCAATCCTCGGCGTCTGGAATACTAAGACACTATCTCCGTTGCCTGGCGGCGACAGATCCATTCACCCCCTCCCATCTCTGCACGAGCTACAATTCTACACCACTGGAGGCCATTCGCACCTTTTCCAATGGGTTCTTCAGTGACTCATACTACGAAATCGGCAATAAAGACACAGGATTTCATAGTGGTCACTTCCCCTATGTTGTAGGGTGCACTCACCGAAGTTGAGTTGCTTGGCTATAAAATGATGGTGGACCGGGTGGGATTTGAACCCACGCCCTCTTGATTGCGAACCAAGCGATCTGCCAGCTGATCTACCGGCCCACATTTTTAGTGAAGCTGAGAGCAGATCAATTCACGCAAATCTAGCCATGGGTACTTCGTACAATGGTCCCATTTTGAGTTGTCTTAAAATCTTGCCGAATCGACTATTGTATATTATCTATACTTCTATTCCAAATGCTTCTGAGAAACGCTCTATCTTTTTGAACTCCTGAAGAAACTCCCTTCCTTTCTCTGTGAGAGAATAAATCCGTCTGTTTTCATCGATGTCATTTTCTAGAATCAGATTCTTTTTCATTAGCTCTTCGAGATACTCAGTTAGGCGATCATGAGATAGATTTGCGCCATACAAGATTTTTGTTGGACCTACCCCATCGCTTCCCTCACGTTTAATCGTACGCATCATATCAACCAAGATTCTGATTTTGGATCGGTACGACTTTGTCATGTGTCTCTCCCCGCTCCGACAAGCATCAATAATAATGCAGCAAAACCTAGGAATTGAAATATTTGGCTAAGTAAATATCCCCGAATTGCATTGGCAGCGATGATTGATGTGATGTGACTTGTCAGGACAAGTGCGAAGGCTGCAAAAACATAGAATGCATATCTGTTTCTATTTGATAGATAGTTCATGAGTGATTGTAGTACCACGACTATCAGGATAAGTATTGCAACCATCTCAAGGCTGGGGTCAAGCAGGAATGGCAAGGCGAGTAGTGTCACAACCGACGGGGCCTTCTCAGAACGAGTATGCCGAGTAGAAATGGCAAAGATAAGGTATGCCATTATCCTCATCATGCCATATGCAATGGTTACCACACTAATGAGGGTATTAGACCTTGCTACTCCTTCATTTTGAAGCACAAAGAAATACAGTGTTCCAACGACTCGTCCCAGCATTCCCGCAGATAATATGAGAAAACCCGTTGATAAGTCCGCCAACCGTTTCTGTTCTGTAATTCTGTATGCTTTGTTGGCGTAGTGAGATACAGCTAGAGCGATGATTCCACTGATTGTCTCCAGGAGGAGATCCAATCTAACTAGCTGAACAATTGGTTGCTGCATTATGGAACAGTCCTTGGCGTGTCTGGAATGTTACTCTACTGATTAATTGGTTGCATACTTCCTTTTGTACTCTACTCTGATGTATTGATATGACCTGCAAAATACTACTAGATGATTCATACATATTAAAGATTCATTGACCCTTTAAAATCAAAAACAGAAGAACCACATGAACTACAATGAAGCGCCCCACAAAAACAGCCGTAGTGTTCGTGTCTGTTATTATAGCAGGTAGCCTACTTGCGGGTCACATGCTATCAGTTGATGCAACTGCTGAATTCATGTCCGCTGATACGTCACCTCGTAACATAGATGTTGGCGAGAGTTTCATTCTCTCATCACGAGGCGGAGCACGAGCTGATTCCAATGGTGACAAGATACATGCTTTAACCAAGCTAGAACTGCACTTTGAAGTCGCTGGAAAGGAAAATCGACGATTACAATTAAACGCATTCTCGGGACATTTAATCCTGAATGAAACTCGATTTGCCATTGAAGACGGTAGAGGAGTTGTCGGCAGACCCACCCAAGGAAGATTCAACGGGACAACGGTTGTGGGCTTTCGTTTCAATGTAACAGATTCTGAAGGTAACACCGGGACTGTTGTATTTCTTGGGAAAGTTGTGTCAGCAGCCCGAGGAAAGGTTCTTCGCATGATTGGAACGGTTCACGTAGACGGCTTGGCATACAAATGGCGGCACATTGGACGTGTCCGCAGAGCCTAAAAGGTGGAAGAAGCCGATGGCTAAGGGCGATTGTAGGATTTATCACTCAGCCGTCGAAGAGGAGGACTTGTGCTCTCCTCCAATTTTCCTTATTCTCGATTTTCTTCAACCATTTCTTCTAGCTTTGAAAGACGATCTTTCAAATCCCTATTTACCTTCTCGAGCTCCTCGATACTCTTCTGCATTGCATCGATTTCTTCCGGTTCTTTGTCTTTGCTCAACGCCCTGATAGCTTCCCTCGAGTATCTGATGACCCTCGCCATGACTGCCCGTTCCGCGATGTTGCGTAGAACCGGGATGAGTGAAGCATCACCGTAGTCTTTGACAGCAAGAAGTGTCATGACCTTTACACGATAGGATTCATCATCAAGGAGCTTCTCCAATTCTGACTTGATTTCAGGTCGTTTCTTCTTGTATCGCTTACCGAGCTTTGCAAGCACCTTTGGCACGGTTCTGCGTAGCTCGTCCGGCGTACCTACTTCCAGGTATGGCATGATGTTATCGATTGCCTCTTCCTTTTCTATTTCCCCAAGTCCCTGTATGTATCCCTGTTTGATGATGTGGTGCCAGCTTTCCGGTGCTTCTTCCAAACCTTCTACAAGTGTATCAAATGCGTCTTCATGCTTCGTCTTGCCAATAGAATTGGCTGCAGCAGAAACAACGAAGTAGCTCTTCTTGTCTTTTGATAGCTCCTTAAGGGCTTCAAAAGCACGGTCATTCTGATAGAATTCGCCGAGTGCTTTAGCAACTCCCGTTCGAGCTTTGCTATGTTCCACGTTCGTGGCCCGCAACAACTGGTCAAGAGCACTCTCGTTCTTGATGGAGCCCAATACTTCTGCGATTTCCACTTGGGTTCCCCAGAACTCCTCGTTGAGCAATGCTTTGCCAAGCGCTCGTATTGCCTTAGGAGATGCTTTCTCACCCAAAGCCTGAGCTGCCTTGATTTTCTGCACAACATTGGTACCATGCCTGAGCTGCTCTATCCACATTGGTTCTGGCTTCTCGATGGTCCAATCCATGAGGGTTGCATAATCTGGATCAATGATTATTTGCTTAGGCTTGACGTTGACTGGATAGTAAAAGGAGTGTACACGCTCATCGATCTCCATCTTGTATCTTGTGCGCTTTCCTTCGTTATCGACGAATTCCACTGTCAGGGGGAACTTGAACACCTCAGGCGTCATTTCATGTTCCTGTGTCTGTTCAATCCGCACCTTAGCATGTTTGAGATTCTCATCATATGAACATTTGATTTTGCATTCGGGATAGCCGGCTTTGTAGAGCCATTGTTCAAAGAACCAGCCGTAATCGTCACCAGTCATTTCGGTAAACAGAGCTTCAAGATCGTGTGTATATACCGACTCGTATGCATATCGATCCATCCATTCACCCAGAATACGCCACCAGTTCTCTTCACCAACTAGATGCTTGAGCATATAGTATCTCCAAGCCCCACCTGGGTATAGGTGGCGATCAAAAACATCCATGCCACGCTCCCACTTATTTTGAACTAATGGTCTGCGATACTTCTTCTTATCTTCCTTGAAATACGCTTTCTGCTTCCCATATTGCTCGTAGTAGTACTCATCATCACCCTTGTCATGGCGCTTCCATTCATTCTGCATTTGTGTGGCCCACCCCTCATTGAGCCAACCATGACTCCAGGTCCGACAGGTCACCAGGTCCCCACCCCAGCTATGTGCCAACTCATGGGAAACAAGGCCATCCGAATCGAAATCCTTGTGTGCTTTTTCATCATGAAGTGTTTCGTCAGTTTGAATTGTTGCGCTGACGTTTTCCATTCCCCCAGCCACAAACTCTGCTGCTGTTACCTGCGCATATTTGTCCCACGGAAATGGAACACCAAGCTTATTCTCGAAGAACGTGACCATGTCAGGAGTTTTCTCAAAAGAGCGATAAACAGTATCCTTGTCCCATTTCGGATGGGTGTAGTAACTGACTTCGAGACCGTTTACCTCTTCTTTGAATACTTGGGCTTTACTTATCCATACCATCATAAGATATGCCGGAATCGGTTTTTCTTGGTACCAGTGGAAACTTTCGGTTCCATCATCATTTTCTTTCCGTTCCTTGAGCACACCATTACTCATGGCGAAGTAGCCTTTGGGAACTGTCAGGATCGTTTCCGTTGCGAACTTGTGGGAGGGATTATCGTAGACTGGTACAATGAATCTGGCATAATCATCCTGAAGCTGTGTCCAAGCGCTTTTCTCGCTGTCGGGAAATTCGGGACGGGGGCTTGTAAAGAAGAGCCCCGCCCGCGGCTTGTCAATAGCATAGACAAAGGTAATTTCCTCTTTGTCACCTTCTTCAAGGGTTTCCTTCAGATACACAATCATACCCTCGTCATCAGGATTCAGCTCCCATTCCAGTTCCTCCTCGTTAGAATCGCGAATCATGGTTATTTCAAGCTCAGCTGCGTGAAGGTGAAGGGTATCTAGTTCCTCCACAATTGATTCTATGCTGAGTTTCGATATAGCATCAACATATTGTTTGTCCAAATCAACCCGCCAATCCATTGTCAGCTGGTTTATTTCATAATGACGGGGTGGTGCCCATTGCGGCCGCGCAGTTGGAAAGGTGAAATCTTCGCGGTCGTCCAATAGTGCTTGTTCGGCTTCCCTGATACTGCCCCGCATGAGCAGTTTCAGATATTCATGAAAATCAGTCATCTCAGAATCCTCGGTTCTCCGCTACTCGGAGTCCATGGATTAGTTGGAAGCAGACTATAATGTAAACATTTGCTATTGCGCCAGCATATGCATGGCACGTGGATTCTGGCTTCAGATTCACTCTTCAATACCTGAATCTGTTGGAATAGCGTGTATTTCCGCGCGCCCTACTTTGTAAGTATGCGAGATTTTATATTCGCTTCTCAAGTACCTCGACATCGAGTTACCCCGAAATTCGGGCCGTCAGAACGCATGGAGAGGCTCCGAAAAGCTTGTTCCTTGCAAAGGTTTAAAACGGTTTGAATCGGGGTACAAATGCTTCGTGTCCAAAGGTGTCATGCCTGATGCTGTCGGCGAATGCCGAGCGATGATGGTTCTGACTTCCAGACACGAATATATGATGCGGACTTGAGATAGACTGGCATGTTATGTGCTGGAATCCCCTCAGGTCTAAGATACGCTCAACAGTGTGCAGGCCAAGGGTAAGCTTTCTGCTAACCCCGCGCGCCTGTACTTCACAAGTTCATAGTGTGCACAACATTATGCATGGTATTTTACCTTGCCAACATGCGTAATTGGGATCAACTCTAGTTGATCCTGCTAGAGGACACTGCTAACGGCTTGGGGTTAAGACATGCAAGTGCAACGGACTCACTTCCGAGTCTGTCGCGAACGGCTCAGTAGCGTGTCGCTAACCTACCCTGTGGAGGCGGAAAACGCCGGGAAACTGGCGCTAATCCGCTACAGGGGCGATGTTCTGGAAATGATTTCGCCCTTAAACGGGTGCTTCGGTATGTGGAGCATTCCGCCGCAGGACGGGGCGGCACTGGATCATACTTGTAAGTGGGGTAACTGCCCACTTAGGTTATGACCCGAACGGGCGATGTAAGTCGTGGCCCGGAGAAGGGCACTGAGACAAGGGCCCTAGCCCCACGGGGCGCAGCAGTTACGAAACCTCACCAATGCGCGAAAGCGTGAGTGGGCCAAGCCGAGTGACGGGGGATAACTCCGTCTGTGGCGGATCCGTAGGGTGGACCGCTAGAAAGGAGAGGGCAAGGCTGGTGCCAGCCGCCGCGGTAAAACCAGCTCTTCGAGTGGTGTCCATGATTATTGAGCTTAAAGCGTCCGTAGCCTGTTCAGTAGGTCCCTGCTAAAATCCGGTCGCCTAACGGTCGGAAGGGTAGGGATACCGCTGTACTTGGGGGCGGGAGACGACGACGGTACTCCGCAGGTAAGGGTGAAATCTTATGATCTGCGGAGGACCACCAGTGGCGAAGGCGGTCGTCGAGAACGCGCCCGACGGTGAGGGACGAAACCCAGGGGAGCGAATCGGATTAGATACCCGAGTAGTCCTGGGCGTAAACCATGCCCGTTAAGTGTTGCTACGGCCACGAGCCGTGGCGGTGCTGCAGCAAAAGCGTTAAACGGGCCGCTTGGGAAGTACGGTCGCAAGACTGAAACTTAAAGGAATTGGCGGGGGAGCACCACAAGGGGTGGAGCTTGCGGTTTAATTGGACTCAACGCCGGAAAACTTACCCGCCCAGACAGCCGAATGAGAGCCAGACTGATGATCTTGCTCGACGAGCTGAGAGCTGGTGCATGGCCATCGTAAATTCGTGCCGTGAGGTATCAGCTTAAGTGCTGCAACGAATGAGACCCTTGCCACCTAATTGCCAGCCGGGGGCTTCGGCCCTGACGGGGCACATTAGGGGGACTGCTAGCGAAAAGCTGGAGGAAGGTGAGGGCCACGGTAGGTCCGTATGCCGCGATATGGGCGGGGCCACACGCGTGCTACAATGGCGAGGACAATGCGTTACAACACCGAAAGGTGAAGTCAATCGCGAAACCTCGTCGTAGTCGGAATCGCGGATTGCAATTCATCCGCGTGAACCTGGAATCCCTAGTATCCGCGTGTCACTAACGCGCGGAGAATACGTCCCTGCTTCTTGCACACACCGCCCGTCGCTCCATGCGAGCGGTTCTGGGGTGAGGCGCTGTCTGAAAAGGCGGTAACGAATCTTGGGATCGCAAGTAGGGAGAAGTCGTAAGCGGGTCACACTTCGTGACAAGCCGATTAACAAGGTATCCGTAGCGGAAGCTGCGGATGGATCACCTCCTACGTTCCCACTCTAAGAGTGGGAGTACATGAGGTACAGACGAGCGGGGTTAGAGGAACAGGGAGTTTGCCCTCCTGACACTGTTGAGCACCCTCTATATTTTGCATATGTTTTACAATGCTGAGTTAACATGCCGTCTGGCTAATCGGCGTTTTCGATTTTCTTTAGCAACTCTTTTGCTGCTTCGAGCTCCAGTCTCGTAGCGTTATTTCCCCATTTCTCCAGTTGCTTCTCGTAGATACTGATAGCTTCTTCCACATGGTTTCTTGCCTCAGAGGATTTCTAGTCTTTCAACAAAGCGTGGGCATATTCAACAAGGGTCTCGGCAAGGTCGCCTTGCTCGAGCGGGTCTGCCGATGTCAGTTCCCGATGATACTTCACCTTTCGCTTCAACAGGTCAGCTCCACCTTCCTCCCCTAGTTCTTTGAAGATGATTTTTGGAATCAGCTCCTCGATTTTCCTCATCACATAGTTGTGATTGACCAGCTTCTTCTTCCACACTTCCTTGTCACAGTTGAAATAGGACTTGACGGGTTTCTTCACCCTGTCTTTTGCCACCTCAACCGAAGAATCGACATCTTCTGGTCCAATCATCTCTGTGAACGTGAAGAGTCTGATTTTGTTTCTCCAATCTCCAGTAATGTTTGACTCAAAAGAGATTTCCAGCGCACCCTTCCATCGATGGACTTTCCCGCGCAGTATTTCGTTCTCAAGTTGCCTGAACGATCCCAGGGGAACTTGCTCTTGCCCAAGAATCTTCGCCATTCTCCAGTCTTCCCTGAAAACCATACCCTCTCGCGTGCTCGGGTCTGGCTGGAAACCAAGCTCGATGTTGTAAAGGTGGTTTTCAAAAATCAACCTCTTCGACTCCATCATGCTCAGGATATCACGAGTGTCTACAGATTCACTGAATATATTGCGTAATCGCTCATTTTTGACAGATTTAGGAACATGTACCATCCAGCACCTTCCATGTTGATTGACCCCCTCAAGAACCGGACAGTATTCCTCCGCGTGGGTTACAGTTAACTTCACGGGCTCTTCTTTGGCATTGAGCAGTTCCGCACAGGTGAGGGGAAGCGGCGCATCAATTTCGACATACGGTTCTTTGCGGAAGACATAGGGCTTGAGAAGTGGCAGCTGCTCAAACTTGATGTCTTGATACGGGTCCCAGGTCAGGTACTGGTTCGGATTGACCGAGCTTTGTAGGGGAATCCCATCTACTACCGGCCGACGCAAAAGTGATAGAACTTCCGAGGTCCGATGAAACCGTCGTGTATCAACTGTTTCACCTTCGTGCTCGAACTCAACAAGATAGTCCAACCCGTCTATGGAAAGGATACATTTTGCTGGGATGACATCTGTGAGGTCCTCTGCAATCTCTTCGAGTCTGCCTTTCACCCGTGCTTCCAATCCGGGGGGTACTGCTGACCCCCGCGGCTGCTTGATATTGGAATTACTCGCGTAGTCGATTCTCATGCCCCGTATCTGTGAGATGGCATCCCTCTTTCTAGGGATGATAGTCACTTCCCCTGACAGTTCCCATCCGCCGTCCGTGAACACCCATAAATACTCAATTCTATCAAGTGTCGCGACCATGATATTGTGGAGAGAATCGGTGCTCATCGCTTTCTCAAGACTGGCGGCCATCACATTGTGCGCATTCGCAGTCCAGCTGAATGCACCCCTGACATTCATCGGAATCCTGTCTTCCCAATAGCCGCTTACAAGCTTGGTCTTATCATATCGATCTTGGAGAAAGAGCCAGCACCCCTGCCCGTCACAGTCCAGCAGGAGACCGTGTCGAACTTGGGTCTGTGTAGGTACAGGAGTCGCGACAAGCTCCTTTGCACGCTTGTTCAGGTTAGACCAGACACTCCTCACACCGAACTTGGGAATCATTCGTTCGCGCGTTTCCTTATCCCTGAGCTCGAATCCGAGATGATGTAATTGCCAGGGACGGAGAACATCCCAGAGGGTCTCTATATCAGCGTCATCCAGTTCCGGGTGAACAACTCTGATTGCAACCAGGAATAAGAACAGATGATTACCATACAGCGTTGCTATGTGCGGCCTGCTTTCAAGAATATCATCCAATGTTTTGCTAGCTTTGGGGAGGAGTCCATCGCCCAATCGTTTCTCACGATGCCATTCAAGGAGCCTCCATACATCATTTGAAAGCTCGTCATTCTTCAGGATAGAGACGACCTTCTTCAAAGCTTCAAGTGGTTCATCTCTTGTTGCTTTCTTCAGGTAACTTGATAGGGTGACCATCAATCTTTCCCAAAGATAATCTCCGCCTTTGACTTTTCGAGAAAGAAAGGCCACAGTCCGCCGTAAGCGACGGAGCTCTTTCCGCTGAACTTCTTCTTCGTCGATTTTATGGATTACGAGTCTCGCTGCGTCCGGAGGTCTATAGATTTGGGTAACAGGTTCGACATGTAGCTTATCATTCCTGTATCTTCTTGCTCGGGTGATTTCTCTCTCTGGTATGATCTGAAGGTTCTCGGCGTAGCTTTTGCCATACCCTTTCGCTTTGATTCGTACCCTGTACCTAACCCTGGACATGATACCTCCCGGGTTGGAGGGTCCTGCCGTCCGAAATTCTACTGATAGTGGTGTGAATTGGTACTTGCTTTTCTCATCCTGTTGCAGTTCTTTTCGAAGGAACGGCACGAGTTCTAGTGAGTCATACAGGAGATCAAGGCGGAGGTCTCTGTTATTCCTATCATGTATGAGGCTGTCAGCAGTTAGCAGTCCTCTACCGAGGCCTGTACCCTTCGATGATTTCTCCCTTTCGCCCCATTGCTTACTTCTGAACCGGGCTGTCCAGCCTTCCAGAGGTGGCACTTGCGCGAAATAGGAAATTACTCTTTCCTCCGAATGCTCAATCATGATTCTGACATCGTCAAGCAAGGGGGCTTTCTGAGGGAATGCATACGGTCGCAATGGAAGATCCCATACTATGTCAGTCACATAATGGCGATGGGAGGAAGAATCATAGAACGGGTGAACCGCCCGACTCAGGTACTTGCCAGAAGTACGCTCAGGATTTGATCAGCATGAGGTCCCTGCTGGCGGCGCTTGGCTGCCCTATTGCGTGGACGCTTGAACCCCCAGTGACCTGCGTCCCCTCCCGTATAGACATAATCCAAGAACGCTGACAATCTTCTTACTTGGAGTAATGCATACTTGCTGAACTCTTTGGGGTCAACTCTGGAAATGAAGGCCTTAGCGCAGAGATTACGTCCGTGAGATCGTATCATATCAATGAAATCGAGCTCTGGGAGGGTGGGACCATGGGCTGTCTCGACTGAACCAAGCTTGTTGTTTCCTTCATATCCCCAGATTGGCACAGTACCTCTTTGGCCAATCTCCTCCGGTGTGGGCATGGGATACAGACAAACTGCATAATCTCGTAGAATGGCCCCGTGTATGTTGAGGAGCTTGTTAAGATATCCGACCGGCCCGTCTTTCTCGCTTCTTATCCGTTTGTTCTCTGTGTTTCCGTATCTGGCCGTACTCTGCCATATGAAGTCAAGCTCATCAAAACGGAGGTACTTTTCTTGTTTGGTAACTGGGAAGAAGTTTGGATTTCCTTTCTGCTTGCCTATTCTCCACTCGTTCGTTGCTCCCCTCAATTTGCTGAGTGCCCTTGTGTGGATGTCTTTGGTGTCCTTGTTGACACGCTCCCTGAGCAAATCCACCAGAGCTCTAAGGCCAACTAATTCAGCCTTTACGATTACCTTGGCAGGATCATCAGGATACACGTTAAACGCCGTCTCTCAGGCCCTCTCCGTTATGACGAAAAGCGCGGGTATTTCCCTTTTACTATTTCCATTCTAGCTTAAAAATTCGCCGTCTAAAAGCTCTTTCTAGAATAGTTATTAATTAGTGTTAATAAGTTTATTAGGCAACATACTCTACTCGTTAGTGGAGATTAACAATGAACTTCCGATATTGTCCATTGAGTGAAATTCACTCTACTTTCAACAGGTCGGAAGTTTATTAGGCATTGGTGAAGCAGATGGGTCGCTCTAGCGGTGTAACGATAACGGTCAAGGTTCCCATCAGATGGGGAGTCATGACTAAAAGGCAGAAGAATCGCCTATCTCGCATCACCAGTAGAGATACCCGTGTTATCAAGGCCTATCTTGGTATCATAGAGCGATACGAAGAGAAGCTCTTGGTTGGCAAACGGAAGACGCGGATTGATGCCGGTGAGATCGACAAACTAACCCTGCGGACAAAGAATAGGCCATCGGTTCCACATGACTTCAAGAAACGGTTCCCGAACATTTCTACCAATGAACTGCAGGAATGCCGGGAAACAGCTATTGGGATGTGGAAGGTCTATCTTGAGCGAGGGGAGAGCAAACCCCTGAAAGCTGAGGGGTACAGTCCGTGCAAGCTTCCCCGGCATATCTTCAAACAGCGCTTTGAGTTTGTATATACTCCTGAGAATGAAATCAAGCACTGGCTGGACTTGCGGGACTCGCTGGATTCTGTACGGGAGGGGAGACGCCGGCATGACAGGCTGGTGATTCCGCTCAGTCCCAACTCCTATCATCTTAATCGTATAGATGAGGGGGACTTGAAATCCGTGCAGATTGTGAAAGACGGCAATCGGAAGTGGTGGGTGCTGTTCAAGGTCAGGTTGCATCCCGAGCCAGTTGATATGTCAGAGAATCCGCCTGCAGTCATCGGTATCGATCTTGGCATCAAGAAAGCTGTCTGCTCGGCTGTGCTTACTCCAGATGGTCTCAAGCAGGTTAGGTACTGGACACAGCATGAGAAAGCCGAGGAAATCGAGAGATATGATGATATGGTCGCCAGTCTCCAGCGTAAGATGGAGAAGCTACGTGCCGATGGGGACTCTGTAGATGGTGTCCTTGGTCGACTGGATGAGATTCGAACCAAGCGTAATGACATCAGCAAGGACTACGACCGGAAGTTGGTTCGGGTGTTAACAGACCATATTCTAGAGCTTGCTACATCGTATGACATCCATGTGGCGATTGGCCGACTCAAGGGCATTCGAAACAGGGCTAGGCGCGGAAATGGGACTTCCCGTGCGTTCCGCAAGATGATCAATAGGTGGTCGTTTGCACGGTTAACCAAAGCCCTGAAGCACAAGCTCAGTATGGAAGGCTTTCCGCCGGTGCGTGTTCGTGCAGTATCAGAAGCGTGGACGAGCATCACCTGTCATAAGTGTGGCACTACCGGTCTTCGGCCCAAGCAGAGCTTCTTTCTCTGTGACACCTGTGGATATCGCGACAACGCAGACAAGAACGCAGCGATCAACATCGCCAAGCGTTTGATTACGCTCATTCCTTCACTTCGGGATGAGGCAGGACTAGGGATGTGGCTCTCGGATTCCGAGGGCGCCCCAAAGACCCGGAGGAGCACACGCTCTTATGGGAAGTCCTCACGCCCCCAGGGAACGCCAGTCCCGTCTGACGGGGCGTCCGTGGCTGACCGCTATGAACAGCTGACTCTCGAGTCGGTTGGGAGCGGTACCGACCCCGCCATGGCAAAAACTGTGGAACAACCGCCTGCCGCTACTGAGGCTCACAAGGCAGCTGGCACTCGTGGCAATAACGTGCAGCGGACTGAGGCTACGTTCTGGAAGAGGAACAATGTTCCTGGGACACCAGACAAAGCTCGTGAACAAATAGCGGGTGAGATACCGCTATTCCCCGGTGACGGCAGTCACGAGAAGGGCTGAACACGGAAGTTGATGATACAGTGGATTTCACTCACTCTAAATCGATGGGACGGGGAAGAACGTGAGAGTAATTCTTGCCTTCAAGGAATTGTATTCTCCGTTCTCCCACAGACAGGTCGGACCTTGTTACGATTCGGTGGAAAGAGCCATATTGGTTAAGTAACATGTTTCATGTATTCCCTGTGTCGATTTCTGATTTTCGACTAAGGCCGGCGTAGATTGACAAGTATTACAGAATTTTTGACATTCTTCCTTATTCATTCCAAGTTAAATAGCATATTGAAGAGGTTTATTTATGTTCGACTCAATGAATTAATTGAAGGTTTATGTCCACAGCATTGAAGAAGAA
This sequence comes from Candidatus Lokiarchaeota archaeon, assembly GCA_014730275.1. Lineage (NCBI taxonomy): Archaea > Promethearchaeati > Promethearchaeota > Promethearchaeota archaeon. The sequence goes on from WJIL01000130.1 coordinate 21,967, forward strand.
TCGGTTACGGCTAATAGAGGAGATTGAAGACACTCGCAAATCTCGATTAATAGTTTGTATTTTGGGTGACCGAAGAAACGCTGAAACAAAAATTGCTAGTGATATTCTAACCCCTCTTAGTAAACATCTAACAAAAATGGGAAAACAGAATCGCATTGATTTGATGCTCTATAGTACAGGGGGAATCACCATGGCTGGTTTTGCTTTGGTCAATCTGATTAGGGAGTTCACCGATGAATTCAGAATTATTATCCCCTCTAAGGCTCTCAGCTGCGCGACACTAATCGCTTTGGGTGCAGATAGCATATTTATGACTAGATTGGGGCTTTTGAGTCCTATAGACCCATCAGTTGGAACACCTTTTGCTCCAATACTTCAAGTCCCTGGTGCCCCAAAGGGCAACACGCGACAAGTTCCAATTTCGGTAGAGGACGTAATGGGTTTTCTTGGCTTAGCCGAAAAATCTTTCGACCTAAAGAGTGAAAAATCTAGGTTGGAAGTTTTTAAAGAACTTACAAATAAGGTTCACCCCATTGCACTTGGGTCAGTATATCGATCCAGGCAGCAGATATCATTTTTTGGAGAATCCCTTTTATCAATGCATATGGATGATGAGGACCAAATTGACAAAACTGTTAAGGTCCTAACACAGGAGCGATTCTCACATAACTATTTGATGGGGCGCCGAGAAGCAATCGAAACGTTTGAACTCAATATCGAAGAGGAAGATTTGGCGACAGAACAACTGGTGATGAAACTTTTTAGTCTATATGTTCAAGCTCTGCTATTGAATCAGCCCTACCATCCAGAATCGGAACTTAATGAGGGGGACTCAGCTGTTGCTGAATTGAATAGAGCTATTATTGAAACCACTGGATTGACCCATGTATTTAGAACGAAAAAGGAAATAAATCGTGTCGAAATAAAACCTCCTGCTGTTCCTCAACCTACCATTGGGTATCAAGAACGAGTGCTAGAGGAAGGATGGTTCCAGAATGAAAAGATTTAGTAGAAAATCACTTGATAATAACACAAGAGGTGGCCAATAAATGTCATATGAAGAGATTGAAGAAAATCCAGAAGATGGTACATCAGGCCTTACCTCTGCCTCTCAGATGTTGGACTCCACTTCAGCAGAAATGAGTTCTGAAATTGAAACAACTGGAGTTGACTCCATTCACCGGGTGTCTATTAGAGTCCCAATAAAGACTACGACACCTCGTAGAATAGATTCGCAAATTCCTAATGATGAGTTTGAAGAAGCCCTTGAGAAGGCATTTGAAGAATATGATGAGCTGCTCAGAAGATTAGCTGGTTAGTCGTCCATTAGAGAGGGCAGTTCTGTTTGAAATTATTATCGATAAGTCAGGTAATGAGAATAAATGAACAATCTCTGGAACGGTACGGAGGTGAGTCTGGAATCTTATGTAGATCAGACTTGGTTGATTGTTTGGAAATCCCAGTCAAGCAATACTACGGATTTGATCCATATCCCTCCATTTGGAAAAAGGCTGCGGCCTTGTTGCATTGCATAATCGACAAACATCCATTTGTTGATGGTAATAAAAGAACGGGATGGCTGACTACTGCGCTTTTTCTTGCTTTCAATGGTCATTACTTAATGATAGACATTGATGATGCTGAAGAAATGTGTATTTCAATTGCAAAAGGAGGGGTTGAAATCGATGCTAGCGCCGCATGGCTAAGAAAGCATGCAGTTTCAGTCTCTTCAGAATAATTATGAATGAACACTCTTTGCCCATGAAATTCTCCCCTTGAACATCCAATAGATGAGCGTATTTGTCGCTTTGATAATCACCTCCTACGTTTCTACCTCGTAGAGGTAGAGCAGCTGAAGTATCGGGCCCGCGGGCAGGTTAGAGAACAGGGAGTTTACCCAACTGGCACTGTTGAGCACCCTCTATATTTTACAAAATATTGCAGATGATTACAACGTTAAGCTGAGATGCCGTCTTTCTACTGACTATTTTCAATTTTCTTGAGTAGCCATATCGTGCGTTCCCGTCGGCTTCAAGGCATGAGTTTAAATTGCTTCATGCACATATATACACAGAATGTGAACAAAATGGCATACAAAACAATTTCGCTCTCGGAGGAAGCATACGAGATTCTCAAGAATGCCAAGAAAGAGAACGAGAGCTTCAGTCAAGTTGTCATCAGACTAGCAAGTAGACGGTCGCTTGATGCTTTTGTCGGATGTATTTCCAAGGAATCAGTTGAAAGGCTATCAGATGCAATGGACACATTTCGGAAAGAGCGAGGCAAAATCTGGTTTGAGAGCATGGAAGAGATGGTGGGTTGAGATTGCCTTGATAGCTGACTCATCTTTTGTGATAGATCTCATGAGGGAACATGAAGAAGCTTTGAAAAAGCTGGCTGAGATTAGGGAGAACAATCGCCTACAGTATATTGCATCGCCTACCGTCATGGAGCTGGCAGTTGGCGTTGCATTAGCTGACCTTCCAACACAAGAGCAGGAAAAAATCGACGACATCCTCACAGGGTTTCAAGTTATTCCCCTTGATACTGATTGTGCATGGCGAGCAGGAATAGAGACAGGTATACTTCGAAAGAATGGGAAAATTACTGACCCCATAGATGGACAAATTGCGGGAATTGCTCTTCAGAATGAGGAGCCCATAGTAACACGCAATCTGAAACACTTTGAGTTGTTCGAAGGCCTCCAAGTTGAAACATATTAGATTCCTTTGAACTAAGAAGCGTCCAAGAGGCTATGATGTATCCGTAGCGGAAGCTGTGGATGGAAGCGAATGAGAGTTATTCTCATTCTCTATCACTCACCTCCTACGTTTCTACCCGTAGAGGTAGAGCAGCTGAAGTATCGGGCCCGCGGGCAGGTTAGAGAACAGGGAGTTTGCCCTCCTGGCACTGTTGAGCACCCTCTATATTTTACAAAATATTGCAGATGATTACAAGGCTGAGCTGAGATGCCGTCTTTCTATTCGGCGTTTTCGATTTGCTTTAGCAACTCTTTCGCCGTTTCGAGTTCAGCACGAATACTATCACTGTCCCATTTCTCTAGGTATCCTTCGTAGATACCGATTGCTTCTCCCACGCGCCTTTCCGCTGGAGCGGATTTACCATTTTCCCATAACGCCTCAGCATATTCCACCAGTGTTTCAGCCAGATGTATTTCTTCGACGGGATCTGACGCCGCCTGTTTTCGATGATACTGGATTTTGTGCTTCAACAGGTCAGCTCCACCTTCCTTTCCTAGTTCAGCAAAGATGATGTTCGGAACGAGTTCCTCGATTTTCCGCATCACGTATTTGTGGTTGGTAAGATTGTTCCCATAATCTAAATCCTATCAGAATAGAGAATTCATCCAATATCACGTGGTGTAACAATGATATCCTGCAATCCTGCTTCATCGATGAACATCTTGAACTCGTTATCGATGCTGAGAAATGCGCAGTTATTTCTGAGAGAAATTGCATACAGAAGATTGTCAATCATGTCTGTATGACCCTTCTGATAGAGTCCAAGTGCAAGCATATGGTCTTCAGCACTAGCATGGAGTACTTGGTACATCCCTGTCCTGGTAATACTCAACATACCCCGTCTGAATACCTCTTTCTTGTACTTGTCTCTCTTCATTTGCCTGATGGCGAACCAGGTAGTTTCTAGCATACTTGGGTCTGAGTAGAATATTGATTGTTGCTCGAAATCCAGTGAAGAAAGCGCCTTTATGACTTCATCTGTGACAGAAATACCAAACGTTGGAAGAAGGAACGATGTGTCAAGCAGAATCCTTGGTATACTTCGATTGCTCTTCACGGCTTATGCCCTCCATCTCCTCAAGTGTCATGGTCGCGAATTTCTCTCCTTTAACAGCCAGAGTTACTGGGTCGGGGAGGGGCTCGATGATGATTTGGTTTCCCTCGACCCTGATGAGGATTTTCATTCCCTCCTCCACCTCGGTCTCTTCGACGACTTCTCGTGGAAGGTAAATTGTGTATTTCTTTCCGATGCGACTTTCAGTTGTCAGGCCCATATTTATTCACCTGAACAAGGTATTTTTACCGGATTAAGATATAATATACTGAATATGGATTTAAACTCATGGTAACAAACGAGTATCAGCACAAGCATTCTTTGGTTTAGAAACCATGGTTTTCCAAAATCCGTAGAACATACAAACGAAGTGATTGTTTAAGTTGCATAGACTTAAGTTTTCGAGAAATCAAAAACGAGAAGCCTACAGAATGTAATGATAATTGCGAGCCGACTTGAGGTACAGACGAGCGGGGTTAGAGGAACAGGGATATGCCATGCGACCCTGTCGGGTACCCTGTTCATTTTTCATTGGGGTTCTTGAAATTCAATCCACTCTTCGTAGATATCAAGATTCTTGCACATCATCTCAATATAGCTGTAATCCAAGTCCTCCTCATTTCTAACAAGAATTCCTCGTGCATCACGAAGGTCCTGTTCTCCCCGGAAGAGTATTTTGTTGATGAGAGTGTCTTCTGCGGAACCCAAGTACACCTTCACCCCCGCAAACTCCACAGAAACTCTTCTCTCAAGAGTCATTTTGTCAAACTGGGAGCTTATCCCTTGAAGATCGAGTCTGAGCAACCCATCTCCAACAAAGACGGTGCAATGAGTACCCTCTCTCAAGGCATCAGTCAGGTCTTTTTTCGAAACATCAAAGCCTTCAGATTCCAGGAAAGAGGCGAACTGGTCGATTTCATAGTTCTCCAATTTCAGAATGAAATCAATATCCACTGTGGTTCTTGGCACGCCGTGGTACATCACCGCAATTCCACCAACTATGACATATGCCATGTCATTTTCATTTAGATAACCACATACGAGGCGTAGCACTTCAACAATATCATCCACTATCTCTTGCACCTGCCATCTTCAAAGCTAGGTTTGACATTCTGATTCCGAGGATCAAGGTCTCAAGGCCTGTGAAATGTCTGGCTCTCTTAGCTGTCTTAATTTGATCCCTCTCACGCCGTTCTCTGACACTGTCCCTTACTGATTTCATTCAATCTCATCTATTATTCTAAACGAGTCCTCATATATTCTCCTTTTCATAGTGTTCCAATACCTCCTTTACTTATAGACTCGAAAATGAAGAGAGACTTTGGCTTTCTATCAGACACATCATGTGCTTTCCTCCTTACAAACACCAAAGCGAGAGATACAAAACCGTGCTGGGTTAGCAGTGCAACGCAGGTTACTCAAGAAACTGAATCTCCCTTTCATGTGCGCTGTTGAGCACCCTCTATATTTTGCATATGTTTTACACTGCTGAGCTGAGATACCGTTTTTCTACTTGCGGTTTTCGATTTGTTTCAGCAGGTTGTTTGCCACTTCGAGCTCTCGTCGCAGATCATCATCGTCCCATTTCTGCAGTTGCTTCTCGTAGATACTGATGACTTCCTACTTAACGGGGATCTCAGTGTATTTGATGACTAGTGAAAAAACCAGCCCGGCAGTGAGAAAGAATCCAAAGCTGGAAATAAGCGGCATTATAGAGGGACTGATATTTGTCATGAGAAACGCTTCAAGCAACGCTTTCTGAGCGTCAGGTAAGGAGATGGACAAAAGGGGGAGCAAAAAATGGAATAGACCACCACTTTCAAAGCCCAAAAAAACATTCGGGATGTAAAGCAAAAATACCATAAACACGTGCACTATCATTTTTTCGATTCCTCGTCCAGGAAGGACATACAACAGGAAACCGATTCCGGTAACAAGAAATAAGCTAGTTAAATGGAGAACCACCATCGCAAATCCAATTGAAAGGATGTCAATCGCGATGGCAGAAAGGAGGTAGTATTGCATCAGGAGCCCCCCCTCAAAGAGCGATATCACCAAGGAAAGAACTACTATCTTGGTTCCAATAAGAAGCCGTTTTGAAATGGGTTGCTGCAATAGTGTGGTTTCAATCTTGTTCTGTTTTTCTGAGAGGAACAGCTGGTAAAAGAGACCCGTAAATATGAGCTGGACCATGAGGAAGGTTCCACCCTGCATGAATTCAATTTGGAGAATCATTCCCAAATACGGGGACGAACCCCCAAAGGGGAATTCGAAATACACAACCGCCCTGATAATCCATAGTATCGCTACCGCGACACCCGCGAACTTGAAACACTCTGTGCTCTTGGCCAGTATGAATGCCTTGCGCCCTGTTAGCTTGATACGCCCCATCGATTTCATCTCAAGAGTATTCTTCTGTGGATTTCTGTAACCATTACAATGAACAATATGCTTCCAATAATCCAAATATTGACTACTACTCTGAGTGCTGCTATGGGGACTTCCATCAAATTCCATACCGATCTTGCGCCTCTCGTGTTGAATATGGGCTGATAGAATATATATAGCACACGGAACTCTGAATGTCGAAGTCCAGCTCCTTCCATAGGTATCGTATCTAAGTAATTGGAAAGAGGGGATGGGAAGAACATCATATAAGCTGCCACCGCTCCAAGGATTGGGTTCCTGAGTAGTTTCCCCAACAAGTAGGCGAAAGAAAACAGGAAGACATCATGGATTAGATAGACGAATATCGGAATCCCCATCGTCTGAATAAGCAACAGAGAAAAATCAAGATTCACGGATGCGATGTTTATTGAATAGGTTAAAATTGCTAGTACTAATAGACCTAAACGACATACAATTATAGGACCAACGGCAGCGAGAAACCGTGTGATAGAGAGAACTCGACTACTGATTGGTTGAGTCATCAATGTCTTATCTTCCGCTTCTATGGTATCGGTCAGGGCATGGAATATAACAAAGGTCTGAGATGGAAGAATAAGATTCTGAATCGAAAACTGAATCGATCGCATGCTGTACGCTAGGCCGTACATAGCATCACTTGGCATGTCATAATTACCTATCCGGATTATGTGATTCTCCATGAAACCAGGTAGACTCCGGAAGATGTCCCAGAGGCCCCAAACTATAATGAATCCTAATGCTATCAGAAACAGCCCGCTGATACTGTGAGAAAGGGTTATTTTCATCAGAGCTAAAAACGATCTCAGTGACGACCGCAGCCTTGTTCCCAGCTTCCTCAGCTTGCTCATATCAGTCATCATCATCGTCTCCGAACATAATTCGTTCTAGTTCTCCTTTTACAGGTTCAAATCTCTGCATGGTTAGGCCATGGTATTGTACTCCCCTCGAAACCAGATCGAAGAGGCTTTTCTCTTCACCCTTGATATACAATCGGTGTCCATCTCTTGTTACTTCTTTAAGGGAGCCATTCTCTTGGAGATAATTGTAGAGCACCTCCGGTTTATCCACCTCTACCAGAAATCTGGTCGGTCGTTTGATTTCACCAATTTCTGCCATGGTCCCAGCTGTTATGATTTCTCCTTTCGAGATGATCCATGCGTTCGTACAGATTTGCTCCAAGTCAGCCAAGATATGACTTGAGATGAGAAAACTAGTGTTATGCTCCTTGTAATATTGATTCACCGTTTCCATGAACAGTCTTCGCCCATCAGGGTCAAGAGATTTTGTTGGCTCATCCAAAACCACAAAACGTGGCGATCCAACCAGCGATACAGCGAGACCCAGACGTCTACGCATTCCTGCTGAATACGTTGAGATTTTTCTGTTTTGAGCGCCCGACATCCCAACTTGATTCAAGAGACTCTCTGTTTCCTTCTCAGCCGAGCTTCCGTCAAACCCTCTTATTTCACATATATACTTCAGGTATTTCCGCCCGCTTAGCGGGGGATACTGTGGTTCTTCAAGTAGGAAGCCCATTTCTGCCTTCATTCTTGTCGATTCTGACCATGGATCATAACCGAGGACTTCAAGATTACCAAAAGATTGATGCAACAACCCCGCAATTATCTTGATTAGCGTGGTTTTCCCTGCACCATTCGGCCCCACTAGCCCAAGAATGCCGCCGTCAAAAGAACCAGAGATACTCACAAGCGCTCGTACCTGTTTCTGTCTAGGAACGAAACCATCAAGAGTTATGTTTCGATAGATCTTAGACAGGTCCTTGAGCTTGAGTAGAGAATCATAACGCCTACTTTCTTGTTTATTCATTATATGTCACCATCACTTTCTCTGTACCTTGGGAACAAAAAAGGAGAGAGTTCCTTTCCATTGAAAAAAACTAGTATCCCTTTTAACTAGTCTGGGGCGGTTTCTGACCATGTGATTTGGTCGACCGTGAGTTTGGCCGGGGCGTAATGATCGGTTCGAGCGTTTACATCTATCGCACCAGAGTCGTTCATTACAGTGACTCTTAAGACAACAGCTAATTTGTATGTGTAACCGCTATACAGATTACAGCTGAACCCCTCAGTCTCGCTGTCATCTGTATTGACATCCTCATAATCATCCCAATTAAAGGCAGGACCTGTGAACGTGTATGACCACGCGCTTTTGGATTCTTTTTCGTCCTCGTTTGCGTCCATGATAAGAAAGCGAACCTCTATTTTTACTTTGCCACCCCATCCACAATTTAATCGAAAGTCGATATCCCATTGAGCTGTGAAGTACCATGTAGATGTAATAGTCTCGGACATTTCTACATCTTGAGCAACCCAGGCCTCTCCGTAGAGTCCTGCACCATACCAAAGGGGCCAAACCTTTGGATTCACTTGTATCTCACATATTCCTGATATTGCGTCAGCATCCACAGTATGGTATTCACCGGATGTGGTTTCATATGTATCCGAATCGTCGTAGGATGGGGTAGCATTACCGGACCATAGCGCTGATACATCAGAAACATTTGATGCTATAATGGTAATTGCAACCATAACTAAACATAATCTAACTCTTTTTCCCATATTGTTACATTCCCAAGGACTATTGAAGTCCATATTTATAATTAATAATAATTGTTTATAAGGTTTTCATTTCTTTTTTGAGGGAAATCCACCCAAATCTCATTTGATAAGATATTAGTGACAATCTGTGAGAAATCAGTGTGACATAAAGCTGCTATTCTTTCTTTCATAGTTGTCAGCAGTTTTTCGCTGCTTCGAGGTCTCCTCGCGTATCTCTGTTGTCCCATTTCTGCAGGTAATTTTCGTAGATACCGATTGCTTCTTCCACATGTTTCCTCGCTGGAGACGTATTGCCATCTTCCCACAACATCTCAGCATATTCCACCAGTGTTCCAGCCAAATGTATTTCTTCGACGGGATCTGACGCCGCCCGTTTTCGATGATAGTGGATTTTGTGCTTCAACAGGTCAGCTCCACCTTCCTCCCCTAGTTCAGCAAAGATAACCTTCAGAATCAGTTCTTTGATTTTCCATATCACGTAGTCGTAGTCAGTGACTTTCTCTCAATCGCGGTACTAGGTACAGGAAAGATGGATGATGAGTTTATACGTACTCATAGGCATATGTATAATGATACTGATGGCCAAAAACATAGCGTTGGCAGATGATGTCTATAAGGATTTCAAACGCTTGAAGAGAGAAAACGAGAGCTTCAGCGATGTGATTCGCAGGCTCATGAAGAATCGTGGGGAGATAGCGGACCTTGCTGGTTCTGCAACACTCAGTCTAGACGAATGGTTGGAGATGAAGAAGCTGAAGGAAGAACAGGCGAAGGAAGATCAGAAACGAGCAGAATCGCTGCTATCTCAACAAGATGAATGAAGGCTCCGCTGTTACTATGTGATACTGCTTGATGAATCATCTGTTTCCAATCAACGTGTTGCTATCCTATTGGCAAATAAGTTGAAAACCATCACGCAGGCACTCAGAGTGTGAAGACTATGGTGCACAAGACCATCACGCTCTCAGAAGAAGTGTATGAGCTTCTAAAGAATGAAATGAAGGATAACGAGAGCTTTAGTCAGGTTATCATCAGATTGGCAAGCAGATGGTCCCTTGATGCTTTTGTTGGATGCATTTCGAAGGAATCGGTTGAAAAGCTAGCAACTGCAATGGACGCGTTTCGGAAAGAGCGGGAAGCGCCTTGGCCTGTCTTCGATACTGAGTAGATGAGGGGTTCCCTCGGAATCAACCTCTCGGCAAAATTATATGTCTACATATGTATGTGTAGAATACGATGAACGATGGTTTCTAAGACCATATCCGTCACTGAAGATGTGTATAACCTCCTCAAGAAAATGAAGTTGCCAGGTGAGAGTTTCGGAGATACTATAGCTCGACTCGCTAGAGGAAAGACTACAACATCGCTTCGAATGTGGGTGAAAACATCGGAAGGGTGGTCAGATTTGACTGATGCTGAAGCTCGCAAGCTCGAAGAGACTCTAAAACAGATTGGAGAACGCTTTGATCTGGAGCGAGTTGATCTGTCTTGATATTCTTGGATACGACTTACCTCGTTGATGTTCTTCGAAAAGATGGTGCAGCGATTGAATGGCTTGACAGCTCAGAAGAGGAACCTCTGTATACTTCGGAAATCAACACATTCGAACTCTACACTGGGCTTTATAGAATATCTACGGCTTCGCGAGACAAGATCCAGAGACGCACAGAAGAATTGGAGCAGATTCTGGCCCGAGTTGAAGTCCTCCCATTCGAGAGAGCTGCATCGCTTACATCCACTGAGATTCTTGCTGAGCTACTGAGTAAAGGCACTCCCATTAGCACCAGTGATGTAATGATTGCTGGAACTGCGTTGTCAAAGGGAATCAATCGTGTACTTACTCGAAATGTTCAGCATTTTGAGCGCATCTCACTGATTTCTGTCGAAACCTACTGAATCTTGCCATGAAAGATGCGTTAAGTATGAAAGTCACTTTATGTTCGAAGTGTTGAACACTTTCTGTATTTTCCACATGTTTTACAACACCAAGTCGATAGACCGTTTGACTCCTGACCATCTTATTACATCTTAAGGAGATATCTGAAACCGAGGCTATCTAAAAAGGAAAGCAAATCAAATAACATTTATTCCACTTCTCGTTTATTGAAAGTATTCCCGTATATAATAGGTTATATACTATTTGTATAGATACCACACAATGGTTTCATCAAAATACTCGTTGCGATATCTCAGGTGACACATGATGCGTACATTAGAACTTGGACTATTGGAAGATATATTGTTCTCTCTCTTTGTGATGTTTTTTGCAGCAACAGTATCTCTTGTTCTGAACAAGCTCACCAACTATGTTTCTGAGAAGACTACCGTTCCAAAGATTGCAATGTCACAATCAAATATTTCTGTTTGAGGAAGAACCACATGGCCGCATCCGATTTCATACTACCATTTCTCTTTCTTGCATTAATTCTGACAATAATCAAAATATCCCAGATTCTGTTTAAGAAATTAGATCTACCAGAGGTCTTGGGAGAACTTCTCTTTGGGATATTGCTCGGACCTACTGTGCTAGGAATCCTATATCTAAATGCGGCACCAACAACATCTTTCAGCTTATTTTTCCCAATTGAGCAAAGCCAGCTGGATACAACGTCACTCATTATCAATTTCATTAGCAACCTAGCGGTACTCCTGTTGTTATTCAAGGTGGGGATGGAGCTCGATTTTCATGATATGATTAAAGTGCGTACTCCTGCTTTTGTCACGGCAGGCGCTGGAATTCTGCTGATGATTGGTGGCGGCATAGTATTTTTCTTCACATTAGCCGGCATATCCACATTAGATTTGCAAACTCAAGGAATTGATACATGGCATTCAGCTATATTCCTTGGTGTTGCATTCACTGCAACCAGTATAGGTATCAGCACCCGGTTGTTTTGTGATTATAAGAAGCTGAAAACAAAAATGGCCCAGACAGTCGTGGCTTCTGCGATATTTGATGATATAATTGCAGTTGCATTGTTCTCATTCATACTCGCGTTTTTCGCTAGTACTGAATCTTTGAATCCATTTGGACTCCCCATCATCCTGATAAACATCCTTGTGTTCTTTGCTGTTAGCTACCTACTATACAAGTACATCCTACCCTATTTCTTCCTGAAGACCGAGAAATATGATGACAAATCATTACCTATTTTTGTGAGCCTGTCTCTAATGCTCTATATGGCATTTTTCGCGCAAATGCTAGGATTAGCGCCGATTATTGGTGCCTTTGTTGCAGGCGTAATAATTGGGAATGAAGATGAGTACCTTGACATTCATGATGATTTTGAACCCATCTCTTCTTGGATTATCCCTTTCTTCTTCATTAGTATAGGTTTGACCATCAACCTTGTACCTTTTCTGAATGTCTTCTCTTTTCTTATTTCACTCCTCCTCGTTGTCTTTGCCATTATACCAAAATATGTGGGTGGGATCCTTGGATCCTTCTTTGGCAAGTATGATAAAGGAGAAGCTAGAACTCTTGGACTTAGTATGGCTGTGAGGGGCGAGGTCACGCTCTTTTTTGCTTATACAGGCTTCTCCCTCGGATATTTCACAGAAACCCTTTATGGAATCGTAATCCTTTCCGTCATCCTCGGCACTTCTATTCTCATTCCTCTCCTCAAGTATGCCTGTACAAATTGGATCCCCGAGATTGAAGTGAAGTGTGAAACACCTGTTATCATATCTCATGAACCCTCCGAGATTTCATAGGTTATCATAATCCATGATTTCCATCGCACTGTGGCAAAAACCGTGAGAAATCTTGCTGTCACCGGAGTGATGTTGCGAGCCAAGGACAAGAGAAGGAAGCCTGAATCGTGAGAGGAATCCTATTCCAGAAAAGACGGATAAAACCCTGCTGACCCAAGGGCCTTCGGGTACCAAGAGGGCGGCGACGCTGGCAGGGGACGAGTGGAATGCAGAAATTCCCTTGATTGCGTTCACTCACTTACCTGTAAGAAAGAGGTTATGGGCGGGTTTTGACCGAAGCTGGAGCTCGAAAGCTCAAAGACCCACTCGTACGAGTTGAAGTAGACTCGGGATAACCAAACCATTCTTGAGCCTAGTCTATCGTAGTATAGCTCGTTGCCCATGTACTCTGAGAATCCGGGAGAAGTTTATCTTTTTCCTCGTATAACATATACTGGTAAGACAGATTAGTCGTCCTTTAACCCGGAGTGGAAGCACGTGAGCAGTATCAAGTCCTTTTTGAAGGATATAGGCCAGCAGTAGGGAACAGGAGCAGTCGTTTCTGCGGATGGCTTCTCGCTCTATCCTCTGCTAGGTGCGGATGGAACTGGCGTGATTGGTCTGGAAGAGGCCGAAACGCTCGAAGTTGGCTGGATTGAGGAATTGGAACAGGAAGATGTCCAGCGAATGCAGGCTATCAACATAGGAACACAGCCTTTTCTGATTCCCTATTTGACCCAGATTCAAGGTGGCCGGCAGGATAGGATAATATTCGAACCCATAATTGTTCCCGCTGGTCATGATCAGCATAATCCGTTGACCATCCCAGCTCGCTGCATCGAACAATCAAGGTGGCGTTATTCGAGTTCGAGGGGGAAAACGACAACGAGAAGGCATCACTCGACACAAACTCGAATGAGCAGCCAGATGGCTCGCTCTATATCTGCCCATGCCGATCAACACACCGTGTGGGAGAATGTCCGTATAGCACGAGACGTCATGCCTGTTGCACGTTACGACGCACCAACGCAGAGCTACCGCGAAATGAACGAGGCTGTGTTTGATAAACAGAAGGATCTCGGTGAACTGAAGAACAAGTTGTTGTCGGCTATGGATTATCCCAACCAAGTGGGTCTCGTTGCTGTCTATCTGGGCAAAATCTTGGGTGTTGAGCTCTTTGGTTCCCATGGGCTCTGGGAGGCGTTCCGGGAAGAGGCAATAAACGGCTTCCTTATGGACCGCTTTTTTCTCGGGACAGATAAGGATTCAAAGATATACCCACCGGAAGCCATGCTTTCAGTCATTGAGCACGAGTTAGGATCAGTTGAAGTCAAGGAGAGTGAAGCTTCAGGTGTTGGAAAGCTGTACAGATTCGGTGATGTATCCTGGCGAGGAGTCACCGTCTTCTATGATGGAACCCCAGTTCACTTCTATGTTGTGAAAAAACATATGGACCCCGTGGCTGGACAAGGCAGGGGGGATCAGCAAATGGATTTCGATCCTATGGGAAGAACACAAAGACGTTCCCGCGACAATGAAAGAGAGGAGATTTCTCCGACACCATCAAACCTGTAGCCAAGAAGCTTCTGATTGGCGGAACCGCATTGACAGCCCCTCGTAGTTGTTGCAACTCATCAAATACCAGTCGAAATCTCCTACTGCTTTACTACTTGTATAATTAATAACAATATACTGGATATATTTAAATAAATTACAATTATCTATCATAATTGCAGCATATTTTATTGAGATGTTCGAAATGCCGAAAACGGTAGAAGCTCCTGAAGAACTACACCCAATGATTGAAGCCCTTGAATCTCAGTACGAGACGATTCTCAACAACCAAATGGAATTCCGCCCGGAAGAAGGTAGAGTGCACCTAGCAGGAAAGAATATCATGCTCATCGCCCTTGAGACCATTGCAGTCACTTTGAAAGAGGAACTTGTCGAAGTCCTTGGCGAGAATGGGATGACGCTGCTGATGTATCGGGTGGGCAAAGCCTTTGGACGTACTGCGGCGCAACAGATCCTACCCATCATAGAAACAGGCAAACTTGCTGAGAAGCTTGTAGCAGGACCGATATATGCAGCATACTCCGGCTTTGTACGGGTGCGACTATTGCCTGGCTGCAATATCGTGGACAATGACGATTACTTTCTATTTTACGAGCATCCAAACAATTTCGAGTCGGATTTGTGGACCCAAGCTGGTAAGACTGCAAATGAGCCCATATGCAGCTTCAATGCCGGATACTCAGCTGGGTGGTGTTCTGAAGCAGTAGGTCTGGACCTTGATGCAACAGAAATATTGTGTGAGGCCGCCGGTGATTCATCTTGCCGCTTCATTATGTATCCTGCATCACGAACTATGGAATACATGGATAAAGCTGACGAGTACAAGTAATCCGGAGTAAAATCTCTCTGGAGGGGGTCTTTCTTTTTTCTGCGTTTCTGGTTGATGTATTGGCTATGTGATTATCTATCCTCTTTTGAATCATTTACGATTCGCCAGTCTTCCTATTTTTTCATAGCAAGTGTTCTATTATTTCATGTGTTTGTTTCGCAATGCAAAAGCGCATAGCATATATGCATTGCCACAATTTGTTTTTATTATTCTAAAATTACTGCATATTACCTCAGAATATGGTGAAAAATTACCTGCTTTGGGAGGTGAAAAAGCTGACTGATTGCAAATATGCAGGAGATGAAAACGCTTCGGGCCAAATTTGGTGTGAAAAAAAGAATATCTATGTAAGCGGCGAAGAAAGCGATCACTGTTCGGACTATGAAACATAATCGGTGATCGAATAACCAAAAATCACTCTGATGTTCACAAAAAAAACGCAAGGAAGAGTGTATGAAGGCTGGTTCTAATCCGGGCAGTCTTCATCCTCAATATTGACTCCCTTTCGAGAATATCTATGAAGAACAAGACACCATCAATACCTATTATTTATTAATCTTACTTTATTGTATTTACATTCAATTTTTTCAGATATACCAAGAACATATATATGGAAAATACTGGTGGTATGAGCTAGGTTGTACATCCAGTAGTTATGCTTGATGTACCGCGAACGGCTAGGAGATAAGAAATATGGATTACAAAGGTTTACTGGATAAATCAAATACTGTTATGGTGGTCATGGCTGAAGCTATGGTCAACATGGGCCTAGATATCGATCTGATTTGGACACAGATGGCTAACGCATACCAAGGCGATGCGAAGGAAATGCTGAGCCACATGGGTGTGAACATCGAGGGAGACGATGTGACATCTGTTGCAGAATCATTTGCAGAACAGATCAAGGCCACAGGTGCAGTACAGCGATGCAATATTGTCAGTGCGAGTGACGATGAGGTTGTCGTGGATATTGGTGAGTGCATTTATGCACCAGCTACCGCGAAACTCAGAGAACATCATCCAGATGATATTCCCCCCTGCCCCTTCATGGCGATTTTGTATGCGGGAGTGAATGAGCATACTGGAAAACACTGCCACGTTACAGGTGTGGAACACAAGCCTGAACACAATTCAAACATCTTCACACTAGAAGTAGAGTGATAATCATGTCTTCATCTGACTGCATACATGCAGGAGAAGAAAACGCAGCGGGCCAAATCTGGTGCGAGAAGAAGAATATCTACGTATCTGGAGAACAAGCAGAAACTTGCGAGTATTATGAGAACTAGGAGAACGTGAACAGAATGAGTGCTAAGATTAAGAAACTAGAAAGTACCTTGAAGAAGTTGGAGAACGATAGCGAAGTCGACGGCTGCGCTCTTGTCAGTGACAAGGGTCAGTTGATGGCTGCAGCCCTGCATAAGGGTGTTGATGAAAAAGGCATTTCTGCCATGGCAGCCGCGCTGGTTTCGATTGGAGGCAGAGTCGGTAAGGCTCTTGATTCAGGAACTCCAAACAACATCGTAATTGAGGGTGAGGAGAAAACCGTTATTGTCAGGAATTTCCCTGATGCAGCCCTGATTGCGACAGCGCCAAAGGACTCTAAGATTGGTCTGATTGACTTCGAAATGGACAAGGCATGTGAGTCGATCGAGACGATTCTCTAGGCTTCGGCGGGATAACGACAAGAACATACAACAATAAAAGACAATACCCAGGAGTCTAGAAATCTTGGCGACTAAAGACCTCAAAGCCTATGACTACAAAGTGTATGTCACAGGCCCGTTTCAAGCAGGAAAAACCACAATGATCCACACCCTGGACCCCAACGCGATGTCGGTGGAACGGGAGTTGAAGGAGGGATATCGTGGTGAAGAGAGTACAACAACCACGGGCTTCGATTTGGGACGAGTCGTGTGGGTTAGGAAGGAACTAGCTCACATGGGGCTTATTGTCCCGAAGAAGGAATACCAGGAGGAGCGCGCAGAATATGCTAATTGGACAGCAAAGGAAATCGAGCTCCGAGGTGTGCCCGGTCAACTGCATTTCAAGTTTGTGCGAGATACGATGCGTGCAAACACAGATGGTGTGCTATTGATTATAGATTCATCTGATCCTGCTATGATAGGAGATGCCTCTGCAATCCTGGCTGAAACACAGACTTCCTTTGGAAACACTCCGATGGTCACAATCGCCAACAAACAAGACCGCGCCGATGCAGTTGCACCGAACGAAGTCGCGTCTTGGCTTGGTTTGGAAAAGGCAGTAGGTTGTTCTGCCTTAAACCGAGAATCCTCCAAGACCGCACTAATCCTCCTTCTGAAAAAGGTCGAAGAGAATGTTAATGCAGCAGCGGCCGAAAGTGGAGCCGGCGCTGTCTCTCAATCATCACGAGGCACATGAGGTATGAATAATGGATTTTAATCAGAATTACCATACAGATGAAAGCCAATCCGATACGGAAGAGCAGCCTGAGGAGTCTTTCACAAGCAATTCGGAATACAGTGAGGGCGCAGTACCTGAAGACAACACACGAGACCAGGTTCCAGACAACACACAACCCACACCTGAGTCCACAGAAGTCACAGCCCCTCCTGCACACAAGTCTGCTGACTCACCAGAGTCAGGTTCAAATGGGACACGTGAGCCCCCGTCTGGCATGGAAACAGGGGAAGAAGCCAATACGCAGTCTATGACTGGAGCTGCTCATCCCCACGGTACAGAACCTGAAACAACCCAACCACAAGGGGTTGATGATGTTCCTCCGGCAGAGGTTGACGAGGAAGAAGAGGAAGAGATTCCCCCGGTAAGACAAATCAGAGACTTGCTTACAGATTTCGAAATACGAGTACCCGTGTGGGGCATTACTGTATTCACCGTTGATGGTTACATCCTTGCTCATCGTCTTTTCTACGATGATATGCCTCAGAATATTGAAATGGCTGTCAGCAGTATGTCTGCAGGACTTATTACCATATCTGAAGACTTCATCCGATTGGTTGATAGCAGCGCTGATTTCAGCCAGGTATTGGTCGATGCTGAACATGAAACTGGTGATGTGAGCTTCTCTATTCTTCTGAAGCATATAGAAGAGAACGTGATGCTTACTTGCATCTTCCCAAGTGATACGAAGCTTGGACTTGTTTCTTTCGAGATTCAAACAGTTAGCAACAAGATCAAGGAAATCGTAGAAATGTGGGATGTGAAGCTTCACAGAGATACAATGACGTAGGAGAGATGATTATTAGATGAAAAAAGGCAAGCATGAGAAACTAGAGGAAATAGTTACAGATGTAGTAGAAGACGGTCATGGAATCCTTAGTTGCGTAGTCACCAATGAGAGAGGGCTCATTGTGACAGGTCAAACCACAGATGGCTCATCCAATGATACCCTAGCAGCTATGGTTTCCCTTCTGTCTGACAGCGCGACAAGAGTTAGTGAAAACCTTGGATACGGCCATCCCAGAACAGCAAGCGTCAAAAATTATGGAATCAATATAGCTCTCCATGAATTCAAAGTAAGAGATCGATGGTTTCGAATCGGGGCAGTCCATGAAGCCAGAGGCCTGCTCGATCGAGGCTTTTTCGATAAGCTGTTTAATCGGGGTTCGGTTGAAGATAATCTAACTGATGCGGCCGCAAAAATTCGCTCAGTTCTGGAAACCTAATGAGTGATGAAAGGAATCACATTGAACAAGAACGAATCAAGTAGGGATTTCGTGTGATTCGGGAGAGAATCAAGTATGTGCTGCAAGGACAGAAGAGACCAGCCAAAAGACAGGGATATACCCATTCTACAGTCGCGTCTGGAAGGCACATACTGCGCCTCTCATAATAGCATAGCATCTCAATCGGAATATGATAATAAGACATTTTTACTTCATGTTATTGAATCGTTAGCGCACCCATTTTATGTTGTAGACCCACAAGATTACACTATCAAACTTGCTAATACTGCTGCCCAATTAGGTCAGCTTGATGCAAATCCGACATGTTACAGAATGATACATAATCGGAACACACCTTGTTCCAGTGAGCATCCATGCCCCCTTGATTTAGTGGAACAAACTAAAGATTTTGTAGTTGTTGAGCATACACACATTCATTCTGACGGAGAGACACGAATAGTTGAAATCCATGCGCATCCGATTCTTGATTCTGACGGAAATGTTTCACTGGTAATCGAACATTCACTTGATGTAACGGAACAGCGACAAACCGAAGAAAAACTCCAAATGGAGTCACGAAGGGCACAACTCTACTTGGATAAACTCGGTCATGATATGGCCAACATGTTACAGGTCATTTTGGGGGATGTTCAAATTCTTCAACATTGCATATCGTCAGATTCTGAAATGATGGCGGAATCTCTCAATCGCATTCAGGAAGCGCTAGGACGTTGTTTTGAATTAGTATCCCAAGCTCAATTTACGCAGGACTTGATTTCAGCTCCACTCGTGAATCGATCTCTCGAAAGAGCATTGCTTGATTGTATTGAGACAGTAGCTGAGCGGCATGATGATTTCCTTGTCCAAATGTCAATGGATATGGAAGACAGCAAGATAACCGCTGACAAGTTCTTAGACACCCTTCTTGATAATGTACTCGACAATGCTATACGGCATAATCCCTCTGACAATAAGCGTGTGTGGATACGAGCTATCCAAAAGAAGCGGGGATACAAGATTACTATCGAAGACAACGGACCAGGAATTGATGACGATTTCAAGTCGGTTGTGTTCAATCCTTTTCAATGGGACGGTCATTTTGGATTGTATTCTTCTGCGGATATTGTAGAAAAATACAACGGACGCATTAGGGTATCTGACCGTGTTCCGGGAAATCCCGGCAGCGGAACGAAATTCACAATCTGGCTACCAACTTCGGAGGTAATATGTAGATGATAAGAAACTCCAAAGACACTACTCGAGTTGTACGAAAGCTTATGGATATTGCAGCTCAATCAATAGGACTTCCTGATACAGCTGGAATTATCCTGACTACTTTATACACCCATAGAGCCACATCCGAAAAAGGATTGTCTATCGGGGAAATGAGTGACGATACTGGCTTATCAAGAAGTACCGTGTCTCAGATTTGCTCTCAGCTTGGTACTGCAGGCATTTTGACACGACGGGCAGATACAGATCATACTGGGCGGGGAAGAAGGAAAATGCTCTACTATCCTCGAGTGAGTCTACATCATTTTCTTTCCCTTAGTATTAGAAGATACGTACAAGATATCAACAGAATAAGAATGAAGATTGAGGCTGTATTGAGTAGTGAGGACCAGATTGAAAGTATCGAAAACAGCATACTGAAACTTGCCAAAGTTGAGATTGAGATGTTCCTGTCCGATTTCTCCCAGTTCTCAGATGGGGGAGTAAATTTCAACCGCCCGGTACAGGACCACACTTCTCCCGATACCCAAGAAGGAACTGCAATGGATATGTCGTGAAATGAGTTTCGCGGACAACTGCAAGGACGCAGACGCTCTCATTATCCAAAAACAAGAATTCAGTGAATTCATGCAAAAGTTGTCTCATGATGTAGGCAACCAATTGCAGAATATTCGTGGGTATGCAGAGCTACTTGTCCTTGAGTGTGAATCCAATTACCTTGAAAGGATTATGCATATTGCACATGTTACTCAGAAGATGCTGCGCCGCTCTGTTGAGTTTACTGACGTTGGGCCAATCGTGCATGAACCCACATTAGTCAACTTAAATGATACAGTACGAGAAGCAGCCGAGTATGTTGTTCCGAAAGAAATCCGTTTTGAATGTAGCAATTTACCCTCTTGTTACGCAGAACGGGCAAAGGTTTTCCTTATCTTCACTAATCTGTTGAGAAATGCTTTGGATTCCAACTCTCAAGGAATCGAGGTGCGAGTCCAGGAGAAACAATCAACTTACTCACTACTATTCATGAATGACGGCCGCCCACCTGATGATGCACTGCGTGAACAAATCACCACGGGAAAAATCAGTATGAAACATACTGAGGGGCTGGAGATCCTGATTGTCAAAAAGTTAGTCAAGGCACATGGTTGGTCGTTCTCCCTTGAACCTGCCTCCAACACATGCTATAGAATTGGGATTCCGAAAGAGGACTGTATGCGCGTTTAGTATATGATACTAACTTGCCGAATCTCGCTATTCTGATTGATTTGCACCAGCACCTTGTTCTAGGGTGATTATATACGCTGGTTCATCGAGATATGTTGAAGGCGCCAGGGTCAATCGAACCTCTGTGTATTGCCCGTTTTTCTTTCTAAGCTTGCACTTCAAACTCGTCGGGTTTTCAATCTCTTCCATTGTATTGACTATCAATTCTAGGTGCTTGTCATCAACCATTTTGTGTAACGGAACGTTTGTGAACTCGTGAACTTTATAGCCAAGCGCTTTTGCCAGCAGTGGATTACAGTATATCACCTGTTCATGTTGAACTACGAACGTCCCAGCAGCTACTTTCTCAGCGGTCATCTGATACAATTCCAACAGCCTTCGAATATCCCGCTCCAATTGCTTTCTGTCTGTGATATCCAAACAGTATTCGATTATTTTGTCTACATTCCCTTCTTCATCAAAAATGGGATGAGCATGCACCTCAAGATGTCTTGTAGGACCTGATATTTGGTGATGGATATGTTCCACTGTAACTGGTTCCTTCTCTTCCTTTACTTTCTGTAATGGACAAGGATGTACATCAGCTGCACATGGAGAGCTTCTCCCATGGGTTAAGGCATAGCATTTTTTGTTTTGTGTCAAATCGCCGAATCGAGAAGCACTATTCGCAAGCTTGACTGAGTAATCGTTGGCGTCAATAACATAGAATGGGTGTTGGACCGACTCCATAACGCGATGCAGAAAATTTCGTTGTCTTTCAACTTCTTGTTCTGCCAATGTTCTCTTCGTGATGTCTTCAAGAATCATGGTAGCACCAGTCGTGCCATCGTAGAATGTTGTAGGCACCAACTTGACTCGAAAATGTCTTATTCCATCCTCTCGCTCTATGGAGGTTTTGAAGTCGCATTCCTTTCCTCTTGCCGCATCAGACATTAAGGACAGTATCCAATCTTCAGATAATCCTGGCAGACTCAGATTGTCCAATTTTTTCCCAAGTACGGCGTCAGGCTCTATTTCCAATGATGTTGCACATGAGTTATTGGTTCTAATGACTTTGAGGTCTGAATCAAAAGTGAGAATACCGTCTTCGGCAATGTTCAACATTGCATCCAACGGAACGCGCTGCGATAGGGTATACAGTTTGGCTGGCCCCACCTTCCGCATTTCGACCTGCCCCGCCATCTGCATTACATCGAGATATCTAGCTGTAGTATTTCTATTTACATCGATATCGCTCGCGATGTCTGTTATTGTAAGACCTTTTGGATTCTTTCTAAGATCTCCCAGTATCCTTTTTCGTATGGCTCCATGGTCATCCAATATAGAACATCCCTCTACGTAAACCGAAATCTTATCCCAGTATATAATAGGATTCAGTTCATCGTCTGTCATTTGCAGTCTGGTTGTTATCAACCCGCATGATATTACGGGTTTAGGACTTTAGTTCGTCCATCGCCTTGGCTGATAGAATACGTCGGCTGTACTCTCTAAGTTGTTTAGAGTTTCGCTTTATCTCCTCGGAGAGAGCATCCATAGCTTCTACTGCGTTCTTCTTATCAGGTTCGATAGTAAGCTTCAATGCTGCGATCTCATTCTGAAGTCCTTCAAGCTCGATACCTAGCCTGCGGATACCGAACATTATCAACCCTGACAAACCTTCACTTAGCGCATAGAGAGTAGGTCTTCTACCTCTCCCCTCTTGGCTTGTATCCACTCTTCCCTCGATAAATGCAAGCGACTTGAGTTGAGAAATGGCAGCACTAATGCTACCCCTCGAATATCCAGTAATGGTGGCAAGAGTCTCTGATTTGAGAGCCTCTCCTGACCAGTAGTATTCAGCTAACAAGACCGCAAGCACATCTGTTGCGGCTTCTGACAAACCAATCCATTGGAGATGTTTCTTACAAATACGGAAAAATTTCGTGTATACGAGAGAATCACGACGGGACATAGTTGTTTACTCCATGCTCAGCTGTGGGGTTAGCTGCAGCACCATTTTTAATTTATTCAGAATAGATTTAAAGTTTTGTATTTTATCCCGGTTTTTGCGAACGAATATTATATTATCCCATTATCAATTTGCGAGTAGTGATGCAGTACTGTGACAGGGATAAATCAAAATGTAAGTCAAGGGGAAGTAGAAATGGGAGCAACAACATATTTGCAGCGCAATACGATGCCCAAGTGGAGGACCGTGCATGGATATCCAGATACTGGTAGTCGATGATGATGAAGATCTGATTTTCCTGGCACAGCAGTTTCTTGGCATGCAAGATGAAGATTTTCATCTAGTCCCGGCTACCACAGGGCAGGAGGCTCTCCGTCTGTTGGAGAGCAATGAAATCGATGCTGTCATCTGTGACTATTACCTTGGTCCTGGTCAATTGAATGGATTAGAAATATTGGAATGGCTCAGAGATCAGGATTCTGATATCCCATTTATCATATTTACTGGCCGTAGTCGGGAAGATATTGCCATTCAAGCGCTCAATCTTGGAGCAGATTACTATTTCGAAAAAACAGATGATTTGGGTGGATTGTTCTCCGAGATTGCACATCATGTGAAAAGCGTAGTGCGTCATAGACGCATGAAAGAAGTACTACATGAAAGCGAGGAGCGATATCGAAGCCTAGTACAATCTATAGACGACATTCTTCTTGTGCTCGATGAAAACAACTTCATTGTTCAGTATCATCCATCTGAGAATGACGTTTTTGTGACGAATCCTGCAAGTATACGTGGCACCCACATCATGAATATTCTCCCCTCTACTATGGCAGAATCATGCACTCGACTAGCTGAAGCAGTACGAGATACGGGAGAGCGACGGAGTACGGACTACGGGATTGTTATCAATGGTGAACAGATGTGGTTCACAGCCAATCTTGATCTTCATGAGAATGGGAAATATGTGGTTGTAACGCTCATAGATACTACAAAACGAAAAGAAGTGGAAGAGAATCTGAGGCAGGCTGAGGCTGAATGGCGGCATACCTTTGATGCGATTCCCGACATGGTTTCAGTCATCGATACCAATTTTCGAATAATGAAAGCAAATGAGTCGACCTATGAGAGCCTTGGTCTATCTCGAGAAGAAATCATAGGTCAGAAGTGCTACGAAGTATTCCATGATTCTAGTGCACCAATTCCTGATTGCCCTCATACTGAAACAGCTGAAACCGGTGAAGATGCAGTCGCAGAGACATCCGATTTCCGAAATGGCTGCCCTTTTCTCGTGACCACATCCCCTCTTTTTGATCACGATGGGAATCAGATTGGCGTAGTCCATATCGCCAAAGACATCTCGGAACGGGTGCAGACCCGTGAGGCACTTCAGGCGAGTGAAGCCAAGTTCCGCGCCATATTTGAACGTGCGGGCATTGGTATGTCTATGGTTACATTGGATGGGCATTTCTTGGAAGCCAACAAGGCACTGCAGGATATTCTGGGCTATAGCCGAGAGGAACTTCTTTCAATGCAGACAGCAGATGTAACCCATCCTGATGATATTGCCAAGGATGAAGCTGCCCTTTCATCTATGCTAAAAGGGGACTTGGACCGCTATCAGATTGAAAAAAGGTACATACGAAAAGATGGGACAATTCTGTGGGGACTACTTACAGTATCTCTTCTTCGGGGGGAGAATGGTTCTCCTATCGGTACGGTTGGTATGCTCGAAAACATCACTCAGCGAAAACAAGCCGAGAAGCTCCTTCGTGAAGAGAAAGAACGGGCACAAATGTACTTGGATCAAGCTGGAACCGTTATTCTTGTTACCGATTTGAACTTGGACATAACTCTTCTGAACAAAAAGGGGTCCGAAGTTCTGGGGTATAATGAAGAAGATGTTCTTGGAAAAAACTGGATTGAAATGTTCATACCTGATGGGGAGAAGGAATCCATTCGAGGGTACATGTCCGGGATTCTTGCTGGCACTTTGGAACCCACGAAGGCAGAAGAAGGCCCCGTTTTAACCTCCAACGGCGAAATCCGCTGGATTGAATGGTCTGATGCTGTGCTGAAGGATGAAAATGGTAAGCCCACTGGAATTCTCAGCGCGGGGCCTGATATAACTGAGCGAAAAAAGGCAAAAGAAGAAGCCCGGGAAAGCTACGAGAAGTTTCGTCAGCTGTTCGAACAAGCTCCAATTGGCACTGCTCAGGTGGACCTCGAAGGCAATATATTCGAGGTCAATCCTGCTCTTAGTGACATGCTGGGTTATTCTCGAAAAGAGCTTGTTTCGATGCAGGTCCAAGACGTAACTCATCCAGATGACTGGGGCACGGAGGCTGAGCTTAACCAAGAAATGCTAAGTGGTGAGAGGAACTCCTATAGTGCTCGCAAGAGGTTTATTGATCGCAATGGAAATGTGATATGGGGGGATCTACATGTGTCAATGAACAGGAATGAAGATGGGGCCCCTCAGTCGGTCGTTGGAATGGTTTCCGATGTGACTGATGAGGTCTTGGCAAAACGCGAGTTGACCGAATCCGAAGAACAGTTCCGGATGATGGCTGAGAACATCAGTGATGGCCTTATGATTCTCCAGGAGGACTCCCTTGTTTATGCCAATGATCGGGTGACAGAGATTCTTGGCTTCACGCAGGAGGAACTTAGCAACATGAGCTATAGCGAGCTTGTTGCTGATGAGGAAAAAGACAGGCTTCTGAAGTCAATTCAGAAATGTGAGGCTGAGAAAAGGGGAACTCAGACTATGAGCCTCTGGATTAAGAGGAAAAACGGATCTCGACGGTACGTGAATGGGCGCTATACGTGTTTTGAGAAAGATGATGGTCATCTGATGAAATACATCCTTTTGACTGATAGAACAGATGAGAAACTTGCCCAGGAAAAACTAAAGAGGAAAGAGAAGAGATTTCGAGAGTTCTATGAGAAAGCTCCATTTGGATGTCAGATGCTGGATGAGCAAGGATGCTTACTTGATGTGAATCAGAAATGGCTTGAGACAACGGGATATTCTCGACAAGAGGTTTTGGGCGTGTATTTTGGGGAGTTTCTGACCGAAGAGGGGAAGCAGAGATTTTCACGTGTCTTCGCTGAGTTCAAGGAGCGAGGATTCGTTGAGGATATTAAATATAGTCTGGTCAAAAGAGATGGTTCGGTGTTGAAAGCAGTCTTCAACGGGCAAGTCATCTACGATGAGGCTGGCAATTTTGTCAGAACGCAGTGCATTTTCAGGGATATAACAAATGTGAGCAAGACAAATGCTATTCGAGAAAGACAACAAGAGGAGCTCGAGGACATTGCTCACATGATGGTGCATAATCTAGCTAGCAAAATGCGGAATATCAGCAACTTGGTTGATTTACTGAAGACGGAACATAGTGACAGCACTATTAGGAAACTTGATAGCATAGCCTACCATTCAGCTGAACTCCTTTGTGAGGCTGCTGAGCTTGCTGAAGAGCCTGCAGTTGCCACTCGCAAGGAATGGGTAGATTTGCGCGAATTAGCTCGAACAGCTGCTGCAACGACAATTCCAAACGAAATCGAGACAGATATTGACGATCTACCAAGGGTTCTAGCCAATCGGAAAAAATCTGCTACAATTTTTGAGAACATTTTCAGAAATGCCGTGGAACATGGCCAGCCAAACAGGATTGAAGTCAGGAAAGAGAAATCGAATCAAGGCACCTCTATTATTATTTCAAATGATGGTGTCCCAATTCCTCAACGCATCAGAGATAAGATATTCAGAAGAGGTTTTACCACTAAAGATGAAGGGGCTGGAATGGGCCTTGCGGTTGTGGAGAAGGTTGTTAAGGCGCATGGTTGGAGAATCTATTTGGAGCCCTCTGATACCACGAGCTTCAGAATTGCACTGGGCCATCTAGGGCCTCTTGCCTGACGAGGTGAGATAGCATTACCCACAATCCGATTTGTGCTGGTTTTGAGATGCAGGCACTAATGAACTCGAGCGAGGTATACTGTAGGAATGGTTGTCCTAACATCCTATACACTCGATAATACCCGCCTTAATACTAAATATTTCATATATATACGAAAGAATTAAAAACATATTTGCTAAGGTGGTATTGTCTCACTGCTTCTAAGAAGCAAGGGGGCACAATACTCAGGCAGGTACCCAGAGTCAATCTGGTGGTATTCGAGGTCGAATATGAGATGGTTGTAACAACTAGTGAGCTAATTGAGCTTCTACAGACGCTGGAAGGCGATTCCACTGATGTGAATTGCCCAGTTTGTGAGCTACTGAATCAGCTAGACAGTGACAACCTGTGCATCAACCATCACGACTAGCCCTCCCAAGCGCGTCGGCAGACCTCTTATGATTAACAATGTACCTGTTCGTGAAACGGAGCGAGTGTCTTGTGCTTCGCACAAGAGGCGGGATTCAGCTGCGTACAGAACGTGGCCATTATGGTATGCAACTGAGCAATCCTCCATTGGGCGTCGGAACCCTAACACCAGGCCCCTCGTCATGAACGCAGAATCCCGCCAACACTCCTCAATCACGCGTGACTTGGACATAGGATTATTGAAAATTATCTCTCCAAGTCTACTGTGTGATACATCATTTCTGGGTGTTGAAAGGTTACAATTCACTATATGAACGGTATTTAGTTTGATTCTCCTAAAGGGTGGTCATTGAGGTGTTGTTCCGAGCATTGGCCAATGCTGTCTGAACAAGCTTTTCATCCACCTCTTCAGATAATGTGCCAGATAGCTCATTGATAACATACAACAATGCATCATACATGTCATCTAGATCGCTTGGACCCATGTATTCATCAGCAAGACAATGAACTCTACACCCCTCCTCTATTCGGATACGTGAAAGCCACGGATGAATACGCGTACCCCGTTCAATCACAGTCACTAACAACTCTTTAGCAGTATCTTCAGATATTCTACTTGCACATATTTCTCTGAGGAAGTTATTCAGAATGCGTTCATTAGTAAGGACCAACTTATGCTCTGTCGTAATCATCTGAACTAAACCTTGGCTGATAAGCGCGCCCAGTTCATGTAGAACTGGCTCTGCATCAACGTCTCCAAGCGATTCGATAAGTGATCCAATAGTAGTTCTACCATCCATTGCTCCTATTACTTGAATCGTCTTGACTGAGAGATTCAGTGGGTTCCCCTGAGACAATAAAATACTCAGAGAATTTTCAGAAGGTATCAGTACGTCACGCCTTTCAGGAACGAAATGGATATTGATTGCGCCTTTCCAATATGCTTGAAGTGCACATTCTTTCGCTTCATCTATTGATACTTCTAGTTCGTTAGCTACCCTACTCAGCTTCATTGGCTCGTCCAACACTGAACGTAGTTTCTCAATCTCTACTCGTCTATCCGCATTTTCAAGAGTCTTCTCATTTAGTTCTCTCCGAGCTAATCGGGAACTGGGATTCAATCTATCGCCAACAAAAATCCGCATTACAAAATCATCGAAGGGAACAAAGACCCCCTCCTCAAAGCGGGGTGAATCTCGAAAGGCAGCATAGGTCGCCTCAAACTCAGCAACAATGATTCTTAATTTGCTGCGCAATTCACTTGTTTCTCTTGATACTGCAAGGACACCGATTGCCCAATCCCCTGTTTCTACAATAAGTGTCGTGTCTGACCCATAATCTGCTTTCCACTGGGATTCTTCGGAGCCAACAAACTCAGAAAGGAAACTTGCCATTGCACCAATAAAACCGGACAATAGCTGAGGGTCAACCAAATCTGGTGCGAATTCGTGACTATATTCTGCAACTCCTGAAGACCTGTGAAGTATAAACAGGGTCTTTTCATTCGAATATTGAGGCTCTTTTTCGTACAGTTCCATCTGTTCTTGGTCATTGCAGCTGTCTCGCTCCATGTCCCCTCCTTTGTCAGCTGCCTTCATTTCTACCAACCCCATTCATTTCTTGCGCCTATTTCATATGATCTCGAATAACACCCATGCATCGTGATATCTCTCTGCACGAAGTTGCATTCTTTAGTACCATAAGATACGGTGACGTGATTTGATTCCATGGTTGTAGTTCCCGAGTTGGAAACCCCTCTGCTTGCTGGATACCAGAAGTCAGTCGTATCTAGAGTTCCCGTTGAACTAGTCAATAGTATCACATTCACTGATGCCACCAATCCAAGAAGTCAAAATCGTCTCCCCGCAGACGGTCATCATAATTGTACAACATTCATAACATTCTGAATTAATATAAGTAAATTGCCGATTCATAGTGCGATGCAGTTCGTAGAATCCTGTTCACTATCGTGCTGCTTCATCCCACAATACAACTCTTTTATCATGTAGAAAGCAGTATTCACTTGGGTCGATATGGACAAACCATTCAAAGATACGCTTAAGGAAAAACTAGCACCCAGACTTCCGAAAGAAGAGCTAGACGCTTTGCCGTCTGGCTATCAACGTGTCGGTGATATCCTCATATTGAGCCTCCAATCTGAAGCTGAGCATCATCGATTGCTGATTGGAGAAGCTACTCTCGAAGTTGTCCCCAATGTACGGACGGTTTGTCATAAAATAGGAGGAATATCCGGTGCTATGCGCCTGCCCAAAATCGAAGTTATTGCAGGTGAACCAAGCACCATTACGGTACATAAAGAAAACGGTTGTCTATTCAGACTCGATATATCTGAAGTGATGTTTGCGAAAGGAAATGTTACTGAACGCGCACGCATTGCCAAGAGAGTCGGCGAATCAGAAACAGTCGTCGATATGTTTGCTGGCATAGGATATTTCTCAATACCAATTGCTGTTTTAGGAAAACCGGCTCAGGTCTATGCTGTTGAGATTAACCCGGTGAGTTTCGATTTCCTGAAAGAGAATATCGAACTAAATAATGTTCAAGACATCGTTACACCCCTTTTTGGTGACTGTAGAGACTATGCAACTCAGCTGAATGGTTCTGCAGACCGCATTGTTATGGGATACCTGCCTGATACCTATGAATTCCTGCCGGCTGCTTTCCACATTCTCAAGAAACATGGGGGTATTATCCACTATCATGATGTTTTCTATGAATCGGAGCTCTTCGAGGCCCCTATAGGCCTTCTCAAGGAGTATTCAGAGGGGGCTGGATATCATATTGAACGAATCCTGTCAAAACGCGAAGTAAAGAGCTATGCACCAAGACAGCTTCATGTAGTGCTTGATGTTGAATTTGGACGGGGAAACAGTCGATAAGCATCCCACTCTTGGGATTCGAGTCATAGGAAATAGATCTAAGCGGATGCTCTAAGAACTGCTTCTGCGTAAGTGGAAACAAATGCATTCTCTGTATTAAGACGATACTCGTATTTCCCGCGGCCCCATGTACCTCTTTTCGTCATAAGCACCAGTCCAACTGTTATTAGACGATCCATAACTCCTGCGCGCTTGTAAATCACTTTTCGCGATACTCCGCTTTCCAAATGGATTTGATGTCTGTTCATCCAACCTTTAGATATCTCCTTCAAATGGGTGTGCTTAGGTTTCCCATCCACCAAGAAAGCCTTTGCGAGAGCCTCAAGAATATCTATTTCTCTCTCTCTAAGAAAATTCCTGAAGAATCTCTCGAGCTGCTTCTTCTTCCACGATTCAATTTCCGTAAGGATGTTTTTCAGATCTTGTTCCGAGACTGACACTTCAACAACTGAAATGTCTCCAATCCCCCAGTTATCTTCATTGGCACCTATAGCTGATTCTTTACTTGTTGGCAGATTCGTAGTTGACAGACTGGTGCTGGTATAATAGAACTGGGTAACAAATGCACCTAAGCCGAGGCCGACCAACAATACCACTATAATTTGAACAAACAATTCCTCATCTCCATTCACTGCACCAAGTACCCAAAATAGATTGAGTGATGGTTTTTCTCCACTGAATATATCCTTTTTCTCCACTTATTTGGAGTCCTGGGGCTATCAATGATTGAAGCAGTGCTCATATTCAACAATTATGGTGACCTAGTTGCAAAAGAAATCTTGGGCGTAGCAGAACTAGGCGATTCCATGAAGCGATTCCTGAGCGCACTTTCCGAAATAATCGGTGGGAAAAAGCATTCGTTTCGTGACCATCTCAACCTTGGCAATCGACTTGTCAGCTATATTGCTGATGAAGAACACTCACTCATTACAGTATCTCCCATACTCGCTGACGTTGCTACTTTGGAAGAAGTGCTTACGAAGATTTGGGAGCGCTGTGTCCGTGAAATTGATGGAGTCCCAATCAATAAGGTGATGGCGAAAGCAGTAAACATCGTTTTGAGCCAAGAGATCAAAATTGCTATCTTTGGGCAGCCACGGGTTGGAAAAACTACAATCTCTCGCATGATACTCAAGAAACGCATCCCACTTAGATACGTTTCTACCATCGGTGTCAAGGTGAGACCCGTACCTGGTGGTTTGATTGGGAGTGGGACCGGCATCGTTTTGTGGGATATTGGTGGGCAGCCCAGATTTCGCAGTATGTGGCCTACCTATCTTAGAGGTTCTCAGCTTGTTCTTGTCACAACGGATAGTACCCTTGAAAGCGTATTATGGGCTAGAAAGATGATTCCGCATGTCCGTTCTTGGACTGGTGATGCAGCTCTTTTGGGCGTTGCGAATAAACAGGATCGCCCTGTTGCGCTTACATGTGAGCGAGTTAGTAGTATCTTGGGAATAGATACGATTCCGTTAACAGCACTTGAAATGTTAGACCCTTCCGAACGGTCGCACCTAATCGACGCCATATTGGACAAGCTTGGTTCACCTCGAAATGAACCGTCTTCTAGCCCCTTGGTCTCCTCAACGTGAACTTATACAATGATTTTGAAAAAGAAAGTTAGAGCCCCTGAAGGGCTCTTCCTAGTAATCTATATTTTTTTGGGTTGGCATTCCATCAGTAACTGGTGAAATGCACCATGAAGTACGCCTGGTCATGATCACAGGCGGGACATTTTGCTGGTGGGGTGTCACCCTCGTGTCGATAACCACAGTTAGAACAACGCCACTCAATACTCTCTTCTCGCTTGAGAAGTGTACCATCCTTGAGTTGCTCGGCTAGTGCAATATACCGCTCGTGATGCCACGTTTCGGCTTTCGCGATCATTCTCCATGCAGCTGCAATCCTACTGAAACCCTCTTCCTCTGCAATATCTGCATATCCGGGATACATCTCGGAGAACTCATACTTTTCACCTTCCGCAGCAGATCGCAGATTTTCTTCTGTGTTTGCAAGCGGCCCTGAGGGGAATTCCCAGTCAACTTTCAACATTGGAGTTGCTCCTCCTTCCTTCAGGAATTTGAAGAAGCGTTCTGCATGTTCCTTCTCGTGATTAGCAGTCTCATGAAAAACGTCTGCAATGTGGGGAAAGCCTTCTTTCTTTGCTTGACTCGCGTAGAATGTGTATCTCATTCTGGCTTGGCTTTCTCCAGCAAAGGACGTTAACAGGTTTTTCTCGGTTTCTGTGCCTTTCAAATCCATCATTATTACTCCTTTTCTTGCAGTTCTGAACGACTTCCTGCTCCAAATTCACAGGTCAGTAAGTGTCGCTCCTCTTGTTAGAATTCTAATAAGGCCTAAGTTAGAAGACACTAAGAAAGGGTGCTACAAGGCAAAACTCTCCAACAACGAAAGCGATAATGGCTGCAAGCCCTGTTACTGCCATTCTCATTGCAAAAATACCGCCCAAGCTTTTCTGGCGGAACAAGATCTCGCAGCCAAGAATTCCTACTCGGAGATGCAACAGCTAGGAATACAGCTTGGATGATGGTGCTTCCAATCAGAAGGGCGAGCCCCCTCCGATAGTGATACAAAAGGTATCAGTGCCATTACAAGAATCCCTCCCCTATTACTAAGCTGGGTAAAGAAGTTCAATCGTTTCCTATTCCTGTATTTCTCAACGAGATATGAAGCTGGAACTTGCAACAGCTGAGCCAGAGAGGGACTTGCTGCAAGTAGACCGATTACAGTATTGGATGCCCAAAAGCAGAACAAAGTCGACAAGGAAGAAGCTCTCCGTGAGAGTAGTTTTTACTTGGGCTGCAACTCCTTGCAAGGTCATTTTTCCCAGTGCATCTTCAATCATTTTTGGGTTCAAATCCCCTGCATTTTCTGATGACATGATACGAATGCCCCACATAGCGGCTGAGAGACAATCAGGAGAATATCAGACTAATAAATCTTCAAAGTCTTATGGGAATGTTACCTTCGGGAAGGGAATGCATGCGCTTTGATTTTGATATTCACATCTATGGATACCTGTCAGAGTAAGGGCAGGACACTATCTTTTATGATTTCTATTGCTCTTTTCCCATTGTTCAAAATATCTCCTATCCATGGCAGGCAGATTGATACTTGATCAATTCCAGCATCATCATATGCTTTTATTCTTTCAACCATTGTCTCTGGTGTACCCGAAAGACTTGATTGCAAGTCCCTCCGAAAATGATCATGATGTTTCACAGGGATCTGTCGAAGCAGAGAATCTACTTTCTTCTCATATTCTTCTTCGCTTTTCGCAGGCACAAATGTAGTCATATCCGTGGACCATGAGAGGTCTCCTGGATCTCTCCCAACTTTTGCGAGTGCATTATTCATCCTTTCCTTTTTCTGCTTGATTTTCTCGGGGCTGGCTCCTTCAAAATCAATACCATCTGCGTATTTCGCAATTGTATTCTCCATCATAGGTGCCTTGAGTGTCATCGTTCCGATACGAATAGGAACCCTAGGTTCCTGCACCGGCTTTGGAAGACATATTGCGTTATCTATCGAATAATATGTTCCTTCGAAAGGGGGTCGTGTTTCTGTCCACATCAACTCGAGTATTTCAAGAGCTTCTCTGAGCTGATGAATTCTTGTTCTGGCTTTGGGAAATTCATAGCCATATGCTTTGTATTCCGATTCTTTCCAACCCGCTCCAATTCCGAAATCAATACGTCCGTTCGAAGAATTATCTAGATTGGATACAATCTTCGCAAGATATGCAGGATTTCTGTATGAGTGATTGGTGACCATTGTGCCTAGTCTGATGTTACGGGTTTGAGGCGTTAGGAGGGCAAGAATTGTCCAAGCCTCGTAACATCTTCTTCCTGTTCTTTGGGGATTACCAAAGAAATGGTCTGATACAGAGAATTGATGGAATCCTTCTTTTTCTGCTTTCGTGGTCAGTGCAACTATTTCGTCATACGAGTATCCGACATGAGGTTCTATGTGAATACCAATTTTCATAACAGTGCGAGTCCTGAGTATCTGGAA